>NZ_JAUBPS010000145.1:0-2975 GCF_036700865.1 Microcoleus sp. S13C4 | reverse complement strand
CCAGCTCATCCGGTCTAAAAATACATATCCTTCAAAACAACTGGCTGATAGTTTGGCTCCAAACTCTACGCTTTTCCTCTGACAATGGGACGAATATGGGGTTGACTTAAACTTACTATTCTATCCTCTATACTCTGTTTATTGTTTTCAAATAACCATTGCTGTTGGCGATAGACTTCAGCGAGGATTAGCAAGGTTTTATATTGCTTTTTATTCAAAGCTTCTAGGGTCGCACCTGAATCGATTAGCTGTGCAATATGAGCTAAGTTTCTTTTAATATATTGAAGTTGTTTTTTAATTGCCTGTCTTCTTTTGTTGCGGGTGGGTCGTCTTTCTTTCGCTACTGCTAAGTAGTCTTTTCTTGCTAGATTACGGTAGGTTCTTGGTTTTTTAGGGGGTTTTTCTTTGATTTGTTTATACAGGATGTCTATGATTTTTTCTGTATGAACTCTGGCTCCATTTAATAGTCCTAGGTCGGTCGGATAACTAATGTCGGCTGGGGCACAGGTCGCATCTATGATTAATTTTCCGCGATTGGGTGACTCATTTTTGGCGTCCGCATCCTTTTTTTTTTCAGCTCTAACTGGGGTGATGGAGCGGATTTTTTCAACCATTCGTTCGTTGACTTTATTAATTAGGTTCTGACTAATTCTTTGGCGAAAGTGCACCAATAGTGACGGGTCAAATGGTAGTTCATTACTGTAGATTGATTGACCTATGAAGTATTGTAGGTAGGGGTGTTCACGGATCTGTTCGACTGTTTCCCGATCGCTAATTCCCAGTTTTTCTTTGATGATTAATGCTCCCAACGCCATCCTAAACGATTTGGCTGGTGCACCATGCGCTGTCGGGAAGTTTGCCGCATATTCTAATTCAAATTCCTCCCACGGGATTATTTGGGCCATTTTTACCCAACGGTTGTCTGGGGACAAATTTCCTCCGAAGGGCAGTTCAAAGTCGGAGGGTGAGGGGGGAACAAGCTCAGCTTTTCGGTACACGAGCGCACTGGGTGATGCAAGGGTTTTATACTATTTTACCTGTTTATCTTGCACACTTTTCTCGCTCTCACGATCAAAAACCCCGGCGACACAATATGCGATCGATTATTCAGCAAGCCCTAGTTAGTAAGGATTGAGCCAACTTGTGGTAAAAAAAGATAGGCAGCAGAATTATTACACGCTTGCCTATCCAAAAAATAATGATACTAAGATTCTACCAGAGTCATTTACAAAAATACCTGACGCCATCTCAGTTTTTGGTGATGACAGTTTTGCTATCCTTGATGCAGTCAGAAAAACAAGTGAGATTAGAGCGGCTCTCCCGAGTATTTCCCTGTCTAATTACAGCCGAAAGTCGGCGACGTAAATTACAAAGATTTTTGGATTTACCTCACTTAACGATCGAATTAATTTGGTTCCCATTAATTACTTATTGGTTGACAACTTATTGCCGTTTTGGTACTCGCTTATCAATTGCAATCGAGATCAGCCAATGGGGCTGTATTAATTTGTTCATGGTTAGCTTAATCTGGGAGCGAAGAGCAATTCCATTATACTGGTCATTGTTACCCAAATTGGGCAGCAGCAACTTCGAGGAACAAACGACAAATCTACAGCCTGTTTTACCGCTGTTTTCAGAATATAAAGTTATCGTTTTAGGAGACCGTGAATTTTGTTCGGTCGACTTAGGAAACTGGCTCAAGGAAAAGGGTGTGTCTTTTTGCTTAAGACTGAAGAAGAATCATCTTAATCGAAACAGAGCATTTAGTTTGGCAGCGATTAGATGAATTAGGAATAGTGCGGGGAACCTCTTTATATTTTCAAGGTAAAAGAGTGAGAAAAACTCAGCCTGCTACTGGATTTGATGTTGCTTATAAGTGGAAAAGAAACTATGGGGCGTGGAAGGTGGAGGAAGCGTGGTTTATTCTCACAAACTTAGGTTCATTGCAGGCAGCGATCGATGCTTATAAGCAACGGATGGGTATCGAAGAAATGTTCCCTTGATTGTAAAACAGGAGGCTACGATCTGGAAGGAACTAGCTTAAAAGGCAACCGACTGATTAACATAATTCTGCTGATGACACTCGCCTATAGTTTGGCAATATTTGAAGGTACTGAACTTCATAAAAAGCAGGTAGGAAAATATGTATGTCGGCGTCAAGAACCTAAAAAAAGATATCGAAGACGGAGTACATTTGGTGTCGGCTTAGATGGAGAAAAGTGGGTTAATTATCTCGAACAATATTCTTTGGAAGTGGAACAGTTAATGAAGTTAACTAGAAATAAACGTCGCTTTTATCAACAAGGTATGCGGGCTGCAACCCTGATTCGGTCTATCTCCTAGGCCTCTTTGTCACCCCCCCAGAATCAACCCATATCCGTAAAAACGGCAAGAAGAAAGGAAAACAGAATCACATTTGTGTCCAATGTGGTCGTCAATTCATTAATCAGTATGAATCCCATCGAGGTTATAGCGAGAGCATCAAACGTGATTGCCTAAAAATGTACGTCAATGGTATGGGTTTACGGGCGATAGAACGAGTTAAGGGACTTCATCATACCACAGTAATAAATTGGGTAAAACAAGTCGGAAAACTGTTACCAGAGGTTTATGACCCTGAAGTCATTCCAGAAGTTGGTGAGCTCGATGAATTACAAACTTATGTAAAAAAAAACAGATAAAATCTGGTTGTGGACAGCGGTTGACCACTTTCGACCAGGAATTGTAGGGTGGGTATTAGGGGATCTAGCGTGCTAAGACATTTGAACCATTATGGAACCAAGTAAGTGCAGGGAAATGCTACTTTTATGTAACTGATGGATGGTCTGTATATCCCATGTTTATTACTGAGGAGGATCAGATTATCAGTAAGACTTATAGCCTTTCTCATAAATATGAGGTAAGCTGTTGTGCCTTTAAATAGGGTATAATAAAAAATGAGTTTAGTCAATCTCTACAAAAATGCCAGCTAAAAA
>NZ_JAUBPS010000070.1:0-30716 GCF_036700865.1 Microcoleus sp. S13C4 | reverse complement strand
AATTAATAATTAAATGGGGTCGCAAAATCAAAAATAAGGGTAATGCTTGTATCACAGTTTAAATGTGCAACAGCTTACAAGCATAAAAGGAATCTACAGGAGTGTGAGGGAAAGAACTCCAACGCTCGAGATGAATGGGAATATTGTTGAGTAAATCAGCCATCAGAGTCACAAAACCCAGCAGAAAGCAAGACAAATGACGCTCTTTTTTAAGAGCAATAGGCTCATTTAAAGCAATATGTTCAGGGGGCAGTTGTGGCAAATTCGAGGCAACCGATCGACCCTCCTGAGTGCCACCCAAGATCACCATCCATAAAGTGGCAACAGCCAGCACTAACCACATTCGTTCGGCTCGTTGTGGGTCAAGTAAACGGGTATTATGCCATTGCCAGCCATCAGATTTGAGATCGCGGTAAACACCTTCGGTACAAGAACGCAGCCCATACCAGAGAACGTTTGCTTCTTGAGGTTTAAGGTCTGTCAGAATCAACCACGGGTCTTTGTAATCTAGATCCCAACGAGCTAGGAGCGTACAAGAAAGAGGGTTAGTTTTAAAGCACAGGACTTCTGCGGCCCACGATTGTCCGCCGGGACGAACCAGATCTGCCAGTGGCTGCCATGTTTGTTGAGATGGCAGACGATAAGTTCCTTGATGGTTGATACGTAGGAAAGGATGCCAGCCCACGCTTTTAATTAATTGATAAAGCCAATCAGCATACAATCCTCGATCGGTCGCCACGATCACCCTAAAGTTGGCCGGAATTACGCCTTGAACTTGGGAAATGAGTTTTTGCCAATGAGGTTTCCAGCTTCCGGGCTCTGTGGCATTCACCACACACCAAGCTACCGGAATTCCCGACCCAGCTAACAAGATGTTCATCGATAGAACTGTAAATTTATCTCCGATGCTAGTGGCATCCAATGCTAAGCTAATGTCTTCCACATTTTTTGGCAGTAAACTCAGCACCCACAACAGTAAAGGAGCAAAACAACTACGAACATCCAACTCACGACGGTGAAGTCCTTTTTTGGCTGGGGCTTCCTGATACCATTCTTTTAATCGCTGACGAACTGTATTCGTTTTTTCTCCGTTGATTTGGGCAATTAAATGCGAAACTTGGGTTAAGCTGCTAGATGTAGCCATGACTGTGCCAAAGCTCCATGTCGCTAACCCAATCGCTTGAGGTATCGACAAATGAGCCATTCGTTGAGACACGATACATGACCAATCTTTGAGATGCTTATTGTTCAGCATTGAGGTTGTTTCCGCATTCGGAGTGTTTCGTTCGATTGCCTTGATTATCGCTCGCGACAAGAGCCGATCGCCCGTGACAAGAGCCGATCGCCCGTGACAAGAGCCGAGCCTCATCTGCTGGCGATCGTCAAAGTATCCCAAATGGGTTCCATACTATCTCCCTGTAAAAAACCTACACCTGTCAGACCCCAACCCTCCCCTAACCCGCTGGGAGTCCGTAATAAATTTAGACATGATGCGAGGATTGCTATATAACTAAAGCATTAAGATTTCTTTCTCATTTTTCTGTTGGAAGGTCTTTTAGGCAGTCGCTTAATTTCACTTTCGCCTCCTTGAACTTCTACTTGTTGGAGATTTTCTTCTACTTTTTCTATAACTTCTAAATCAACAATTTCAACATCGCCCCCGCTGATTTCTTCCTCTTCCTCAATCTCCTCCGAATTCGGTTCATTAACGATTAACTGCACGGCTAACAGAGAAGGGTGAACGGGCAATTGTGCGATTTCTTTACTAATTTCAACTTCTCCCATCCGATGCTCAATTTCCGCCGATAAATCTTCCTCGGTAGCAGGAAAGTTATCAATTTCTTGACTAATTTCAGTTTCTCTGATTTCCTTGTCTACTAGCTGCATGGATAACTGCTGCTTTTCCCTTGACAATTCCTCAACCTTAGTCGCAAGCATTCTAATCTGTTCGTTGAGAACGCGAATTTCTCGGTTTTGCTGCTGAATCATTTCTTCGGCATCAGCAAGAGTTCGATTTCTCTCTAATATCACTTCATTTTTAGTTTCTAATTCCAAAGCGCTCATAGCCGCTTTAATTACATTATAAAAATGCGGCTTAGATACATCAACTTGTTTAGCATTATGGCGACTTTTTCCCAAAAGTCCAATCTTTTGTCCTTGCTTAACAGCCAAAACAAAACCTTGATGATTTTTTATTTTTAATTCTTTGACAAAATCTACTTGAACTAAACTGCAAATATATTTGTGACAGTCAAAATAAAATTCTGCTTTCATCAAAAAGCACCCCTTTCTGCTACAGTCCCGCAGAATTATAGCATGAACAACGTTAAAACTCGAACAAAATTTATAAAAATAGGGTGGGCACGGAGGGCTGTATGCTAATTTATAAATGTATGCGATGTCAAGAGTTGTTCAGGACTTATGCGAAAAATCGTTTGGCGCGCTAATTCTAGCAGTAATGGGCGCATTGCGCCCCTAAAAAATTAGGTTCTGCGGGCAGGAATTTAAATATTTTGGCTTAGCAAAACTCGCCAACTGCGACATATTTGATAAATTAATTGTTTTTTTTGCTGACATAAGCGATTTCCAATCCGTGACGATAATAAGCTGTTTCTAAATCAACCCTTTCAGTTTTAACATCAGGTTCTAATTCAAAAAAGCTTAGCTGAATAGGCTCATTTGTTTTTTGAGCTTTGTTAAACTTACTCAAAAGTCTTTCTTCTAAATGCTGGTGTGATTCTAAATTGCCATCTGAAAGAATGTGATTAATTTGTAAATTAAATTTTTTAAGTTTGTGGCAAAGTAAAATAGTCCTATGACAAGTAATCGGGTCTTTTTCCGCACACATTAAACTGATTTTATAATTGGCTGCGCCTTGGAGCAAGCGCTGAATTCCTGCGGAAAATAGAGGAGTTGCTGCTATGCGATCGTATAAAGCTTTACCGCTAGTATCGTAACAGCTTAAATCCTCTGGTCTTGCGCCTAACTATTTGCCTAAAAAAACATAGTGAATGCCAACATTTGACAGAGAAGCTTTAATTTCTGATTTATTAAAATGAGGTAAATAGCGGCTAAAAGGATGCGATCGCACGTCCGCAACTGCGGTAATTCGGTGTTGTTGCAGCAGCAAAACAAACGCTTCAATACTCAGATTGGAGTGTCCGATCGTAAATAATTCCATTGCTTCGATCTTACTATGCAGTCCGCCTGCGCGAAGGAAAATTTGTGTAGCCCGATGGTTTCAACCTGTAGACTTCAACTTGTGGGTTTTTTCACCAACTTTTGAATCACAAGTTGCAAAGCCAGCAGCATCAAACCCAAAGACGCGAACGCAAAAACACCCGCACCCAAAGCCACAATCCCCATGACTAAAGTTCGCACAGCCGCGCCAATATTAATCGCAGTTACATTGTCAGAATGAATGGGCGAATTTGCAAAAGTTTGGACGATCGACAAAGTTAGCGCGTACAAAGCCGCCGCAAACCCGCCCGCGATCAGCGAACCCATCACGCACCGCAAAATCGTCGGCGGCGTGGAAGATGCAGAGGTTGCATCTCCAGCCGAACTCAGAGGTTTAGAAGTTGAATTTGGATTAGTTAAATCAGCCATGGCGATTTTAGATTTTAGATTTTAGATTTTAGATTTCTGGTTAATTCACCAAAACTAAAATCGGTGTTGCATGACATATTATCAGTTCTTCGATCTCAATAGACTCTGCGAAAAGTTAGATTAATCTTGACCCTCGCCTGTTAGACACGTTTAACTGGCGATGGCGATCGCACCCTCTTCGAGTTACACCCTCGAAATCGGCGGTTTCGTCTCGTTTCCCTCCGAAAAAATCTGAATTCCAGTATTGCTAAACTGTGCTACCCAAAAATCCAAATCTGGAGAAGCGATCGCAGTTTTAACCCGTTCCATAACTTGCTGAGCCTGCTCTGAAGACTCGGCCAGCGCAAACACCGTCGGCCCGGAACCCGACATCATCGTTCCCAAAGCCCCCGCCGACTCAAAAGCCTGCCGCAACTGCAACACCTGCGGGTACACGGGCAAAGCAACTTTTTCTAAATCGTTGTGCAGCAATTGACCAATTTTAGATCGATCTTTGTGGGCGATCGCCCCCACCATCGGGCCCGAATGCAGCCGTTGCCGACGGCACTCCAAGTCTTCCGCTGCACAATAGGAACTACTGAACTGCTGGCGATAAGTTTGATACGCCCATGCCGTAGAAATACTGAGATTACGGTACTTAGCCAACACCACAGAAAAGCCCCCCAAATCAGGCAGCGGCGACAGTTTATCTCCGCGACCAGTTGCCAAAGCCGTACCTCCAGCAATGCAAAAAGGCACATCCGAACCCAAAGTTCCCCCCAACTCTTGCAACTCCGACTGAGTAAGTCCCAATTGCCACAGCAAATCCATCCCGACTAAAACCGCAGCCGCATTTGCAGAACCGCCGGCAAGCCCCGCCGCCACTGGAATCTGCTTGTGAATAGCAATCTCGACTCCGCCGTATTTCGCCAAAGCATCGGGGAATTGCTTCGCCAACAAATCCGCCGCCCGGTAAGCCAGGTTATTCTTATCAGGAGGGACTTGCGGGTGATCGCAGCGCACGCGAATCGTGTCCGTACCGATCGCGCGCAAGTCAATTCGATCGGCTAAATCTATGCTTTGAAGTACCATCGCCAGTTCGTGATATCCGTCGGGGCGATCGCCTATGATTTCCAGATACAGATTGATTTTTGCTGAAGCTAGTAGAGAATATGAACGCATAGGTGATTAAGCCGCAGGTGAAAGAAACCCCTGGTTGAAATTAATTGACACCAGTCCGAGTCCATTTTCTCACAACTCAAAGGAAATATTATGCAGGAAATGTGGAAAACTTTTTTTAGTTCCGGGTCATTTATTCCTCACGGTCACTGCTATCTCTGGCATACCCCGTTAGTCTGGCTTCACGTTGCCTCAGATTCTATAATTGCACTGGCATATTTTTCCATCCCGATTACATTGGTTTATTTTATTTCCAAACGCCAAGATTTGCCCTTTGATTGGATCTTTGGCCTGTTTGGAGCCTTTATCGTCGCCTGTGGCCTCACTCACATATTTGAACTCTGGACACTTTGGCATCCTACCTATTGGCTTTCAGGAACAATGAAAGCAATTACTGCCTTTATTTCATTTGCTACAGCCATACTTTTGGTAGACTTAATTCCTCAAGCCCTCGCACTTCCTAGTCCCGCACAGTTAGAATCCGCCAACCAACTCCTAGAAGCTGAAATTGTTGAGCGCCAATTAGCAGAAGCTGCACTACAACAAGCTAAAGAAGAATTAGAGATTCGAGTTGAGGAACGCACGGCAGAGTTAAAGTCTCAAACTCAACATTTAGAATTCGCCAACCGACTCCTAGCATCTGAAATTGTCGATCGCCAATTAGCAGAAGCTGCACTACAACAAGCTAAAGAAGAATTAGAAATTAGAGTTGAGGAACGCACGGCAGAGTTAACGTTTCAAACTCAACAGCTCGAACAAGCATTGTCTGAATTGAAGCAGGCTCAATCAAAGCTAATTCAGAGCGAAAAAATGTCATCTTTGGGGCAATTGGTCGCTGGGGTTGCTCATGAAATCAACAATCCGATTAACTTTATTTACGGCAATATTACTCACACCCGCCAGTATGCGAATAGTTTGCTAGAACTGGTTAATCTCTATCAAGAGCAGTATCCGAATCCCCTACCTATAGTTCACGAAACAATCGAGTCTGTAGATTTAGATTTTATCATTTCTGACCTGCCAAAAATATTAACTTCAATGAAAAATGGTGCCGAGCGCATTCTCGGTATTGTCAAGTCGCTGCGAATTTTTTCTCGCCATGACGAAGCAGAAAGGAAATTAGCCGACATTCATGAAGGAATTGACAGCACACTGATGATTTTGCAAAGCCGATTGAATGCTAAGCCCGGTTTGTGGAGCATTCAAGTTATCAAAGAATATGGCACTTTACCGAAAATAGAGTGCTATCCCGGACAGCTAAATCAAGTATTTATGAATATCATCGCTAATGCTATTGATGCTTTAGAAGAGGACTGCCACAGCGCGTCGATTGCAGCCAATGAAGCTAATCCCCGCATGATCAAAATTTCTACTAAACTTTTAGACAGTGAAGTGGTAGAAATCCGAATTAGCAACAACGGGCCAGAAATAACAGAATCCGTGAGGAACCACTTATTTAATCCATTTTTTACCACTAAACCAGTAGGCAAAGGCATAGGATTGGGTTTATCGATCGGCTATCAAATTATCACAGTAAGACATCAAGGCGAATTGCAGTGTATTTCTGCACCGGGCCAAGGTGCGGAATTTATTATTAAAATTCCGATTAGCCTGCAATAAACCTTTAAAAATCCCCAAAAACTTAAATTCAAATGTTAGTAGTCACACCCAAAATTTCTTATAAAACAAATACCCAGATACTAGAATTATTTAATAATTCTAGTATCTAACACAATCCTGAACTTCAAACATCGCATATCATATTATTGCTCAACTTTACCCATTGATCGACGCTTAAATCTTCAGCGCGAGATTGAGGATTTATCTGTAACTCTTCTAACAAATGAACGAGTTTATCTAAATCCACAGCCCCTTTCAAATTATTTCGCAGCATCTTGCGCTTGCTACCAAATCCCAACTTAACTAAATTCTCTAAATAGCGCGGATTAACCGCCGCAGTTTCTATCTGTCTGGGAAGCAGCCGCACCACGGCGGAATCGACTTTTGGCGGCGGAAAAAAGTCTTTAGAGGGCACATCGCAAATTAACTCGCATTCTGCTAAATACTGCACCCGCACCGACAGCGCGCCAAAAGCTGTCGAACCCGGTTTAGCGTAAAGCCTTTGGGCGACTTCTTTCTGCACTAAGAGCACGATCGCATCGAAGGGTTTAGCCGCAGGAACAGATATGGTTCCCAGCAGTTTTTGCAGAATCGGGCCGGTAATATTATAAGGAATATTGGCAACAACTTTATTGGGATTTTGGAATTTGGGAAAGGCCGTTAGTTCCGCCTCTAAGTCCATTTCCAAGAAGTCGCCTTGCAGCAGTAAAAAATTGTCGGTTTTGCCGAGTTGTTTGGCTAGCTTGAGACACAAATCTCGATCGATCTCCACAGCAACAACAGACTCAGCCGCAGGCAGCAAACGCCGAGTCAAAATCCCCGTGCCCGGCCCAATTTCCAGGACGCGATCGCCATCCAAAGAAGCCGCTTTCACAATCTTATCTAAGGCTTTCTCGCTTTTGAGCCAATGTTGAGCAAACTGTTTCCGGGGTCTGGTCGATCGCATTTTTTGAATTTTTGGAGAAATCTTAGCCTGTCATTCTATCACAGCTCAATATCTTTTTCCAACCAACGGTGATGTTTATTTTTGTTAACAGGGGTTGAATTAACCAAAAAAATTGGGCAAAATAAAAGAATAAACGATATAAAAATAAATTAATTTCTTCCCAATTACCAATTCCCCAAAAATGAAATTCCAACGAGTATTTGGTACATTACCCCAAACCACAGCCAGCGCGCCCGGAAGAGTAAACCTGCTAGGCGAACACACAGACTACAACGATGGATTTGTACTTCCAACTGCGATTCCCCAGCGCACAACAGTACAAATTGGCTTCAGCAGTGACGATCGACACCATGTTTATTCAGCAGAATATGACGAACTCATAAATTTTTCAGACGACGATACCATACCGCAAAAATTCGTCAGTTATATCTGTGGCTGCCTCAGACTTGTAGAAAAAGAAGGATACAAAATACCGCCAATAAATCTCTACATTACCTCCAATGTGCCGATCGGAGCCGGTTTGTCCAGCAGCGCCGCTTTAGAAATAGCCACCCTCAGAGGACTGCGCGCGCTGCTAAACCTCCCCCTAGAGGACGTGCGCCTAGCTCAAATCGGACAGCAAGTTGAAATCCGATATGCCGGCTTGAACTGCGGCATCATGGATCAAATGGCGTCGAGTTTAGCAGACACCAACACCATGCTATTTATCGACACCCGCAGCCTCGAATGCCGCCCCATACCTTTTCCCACAAACACAGAAATTTTAATAATTGACAGTGGCGAAAGCCACGAACTGGCAGCAGGAAGCGGCTACAACCAGCGGCGCGCCGAGTGTGAGGAATCCGCGCGGATATTGGGAGTTAAAGCTCTTAGGGATATCGCCGACCCCCAAGCTGTCGAAGTATTGCCGGAACCCCTCAGAAAGCGAGCGCGGCACGTCGTTACCGAAAACAACCGCGTGCTCGAAGCGGTAAAATCTTTACCAGCCAAACGTTTTGGCGAGTTAATGAATGCTTCCCATGCCAGTCAGCGCGACGACTATGAAGTTTCGGTGCCGGCAGTAGACACGCTGGCGGCAATCTTGCAGTCAATTCCCGGAGTCTTCGGCGCAAGGCTGACGGGCGGAGGTTTTGGCGGTGCTTGCGTAGCCTTGGTGGAGAGTGGGAAAGCGGGTGTTATCGCATCAGAGGTGATCGATCGCTACCAGCGCGCAGGTTATAGTGGCCGCGTTTTGGTTCCCGAAATTACAGTTAATTCTTAACTCCCGAACTATCTCCCGACAGGGAAGGCCACCGCACAGTCACGATCACCGAATCCTCCTCAGCAGACCAATAATGAGGCACTCCCGGTAGCCAGAGAGCATAATCTCCTTCGCGAGACAGCAAGATTTCTTGCTCTGGAAATTGCAGGCGAAACCGCCCTTTTACCAGGATAGAAAGCGTCGTGGCTGCCGCATTTACCGCCCACTGAGTCCTACAATCTCCGGCGGGGTGAGTGCCCCATTTTACCTCTAAAACAGAAGTCGATCGCGGGTCATCGCCCGGCGTCATAAAGTGACCCGCAAACCAACCGCCCCGACTTGCACCTTCAGCGCCCGCATTTCCGAAAACCACTTGAGATGACATCAGTTAATCCGGTAAACAACAAAGATGCTTATATCTGACATCGGGCATTATTTTCAATAAGCTTTTTATGGGCGGGCAGGATGCCCACCCCACAATAAATTCACTCTTTGTGGAACAGGCATCTTGCCTGTTCTGAGAATGGTGCAAGATGTTAGTTAGATCCGGAGACACCATCTAACTTATTACTTGCGACCCGAAGATTGACCTTCCGTAGTCGCTATTTCCCCAGCTTCCATCAACTGCTTAAAGCGACGCAAATCATTGGCAATTTGCTGTTCGGGAGCTTCGCCAAATAGTTTAGCAGCACCAGCACCAATTGCACCGCCCGGAGGGTTGTATTCGATGACAACTTTTACCTCAGTACCGCGTCCTGCAGATGCCGGTTGAAAGCGCACAAAACCAGAATTGTCAACATCAGCTCCTTCCACAGACGCCCAAGCAATTAAGCGATTTTCTTCTTCGCGGACAATCTCTGCATCCCATTCCACACTGTTGCCCATCGGCGCGCTGGCAATCCAGTGAGAACGTTTTTCATCAATGACAGTAACGTGTTTGAGATGCTTCATAAACCGAGGCAAATTTTCAAAATTGCGCCATAAACGGTACAATTCATCAGCCGGTTTGTCGATCGTCACTGTCTTTTCAACTTTAATGCTTTGATTCGGATCGGCAGCCGACTGCAAACCCTCCACAACCCCCAGACCGCGCGCCGCTAAACCGCCGCCCGCAACCGCCAGCAAAGCACCTCTCAAAGAACGCTGCGACAAACCAAAAAGCACCAGCGCCCCACCGCCAATTAAAGATGCCCAGCGTTCGGTATCGCCGCTGCTACTTTGGTTTTGTTTGTCGGAATTTGTCATTGAAGTAGATTCCATGGGTTTAAACCTGGTAAATTAATAGCGGAAAATAGCAGCTAAAGGTGCCTCGTCCGGCACTTTTTCTGGCGGCACCGCGTAAACAGTTCCGCCGTTGAGAATAGTTTGAATTGCTGTGGCATTCAACAAATCTTCGTCGCCCAGTTCTGCCTCGGGGTGGATTTGCACCGCGTTTGTATCGGGATTAAAACTACCCCACTGCTGAACGTCAAGAGCAACAAAGAGTCGATCGACACGTCCAAAATAAGCAGCCGAAACAGCTTCTTTCAAATCAGCAGAAATTTTATCGCTTCCTGTCAGATCGTGGTATTGTGCGATCGCCTCTGACTGAGCCTGCGAAAACAAAGGTTCCACCAACGGCAAAGCTTCGACCCGTAACTCTTCCGGCTTGAGAAGTTTCGGATTGCCTGTAATTCCTTCTTCAACTAAATGCGCGTAGGTATTTGCTTCTCGGTAAAGTGGGAACAGATACTCAACTCCAGCTAACACTAAAGGAGCTTTTTTGTCGCGCAAATATTCGTGCAGCGCCGCATCGATTATGTGGAAATACTGCAATATTTCCTGCTGGGGTTCATCTCGGTCTGGACTTCCTTGGCCGTGAAAACTTCCCGGCTGCTGAAAAGAATTATTAGTGCCTCCTTTTGAAGTAGCAATCCTAAACTGACCATCTTTAGCAGTCGGGTCATATTGCAGAGCCTCATCAAGGCTTTTAGGCAAGTTTTCAACTTCAACTTCCCGAGCACTGTAAGACGTACACTCAATCAGCCTCACTTCCTTCTGACTGAGAGCTAAAACATAAAATAAACTCTTTCCTGTCAGCAAAGGCATCAGCGGTTTGACGTGAAAATTGTCGCTCACAACCACTAATTCATCAAAATTCACCGGACAGCTATAGTAGCGGAAAAATCCCGAACCGACAAAAATCGCCAGCAGGTTGCTTTGATTTTCCCAAAAGTTTTCCCGGTCAATTTCTGCTCGGACTGGCTCTAGCAATTCCCGAGCTTCTTTTTTGTCAAATCCGTACTCTACTATTTTGTCTTCAGCCTCTCTAATTAAATTTTTGAACCGAATTGGATTTTGTTGAATTTCTGTTCCTTGAGCGACTGGCATATAAATAGAGACGCACAATCCCGCAGATTGTTGTACCAGGGCTTTGAGTTCCTCTACAGATATTAAGTTCATCGCTGAAACTCCTTTTCTAATAAAGGGTTGTGTAATGAAAACAACCGATTCTTTAAAATGTATCTCCCCTGGCGGGGCTCCTGCGTCTGCCTAAAGTAATGCTCGCCTGCTGTAGAGCCTTTCATCCCCGGACTAAAACGGGGTTTGCAGCCGCTGTTCCAATCGAACTGCTTATCACTTAAGATAGACGCCCGTAACTGGGGCGTTACTTTACCATAATTCAGTTTAGTCGGGTTCAACTACTCGTTATATCTGATGAAAACAAAAATGTTTCTGGGGTTGCTGTGGGCAACATTTATTGCCTACACCTTGCTGCTAGCTCCTCTCGATCAGCCCGGAACGCTAACAGTTATTGAAAAACTTCTGAAATTGCAGCTAGAAGGAATTAACCCCTACCTTGTCACCCTATTCGCTCTCATGGGAGTCTGGCCGATGGTCTACGCTTGCCTCCTATTCATTGATGAGAGAACCCAAAATATATCCGCTGGGTCTGCTTTGATCGCTTCCAACGGCGCCGGTATCATCGGCTTAATTCCCTACTTACTCCTTCGCCAGCCCCAGCCACAATTTTCCGGCCGCAAAGATATGTTGCTCAAAATATCAGACTCCCGCTGGACAGGCATTGTACTTTTACTAAGTACTATCTGGCTGTCAGCTTGGGCTTGGTTAAATGGAGATTGGGGAGATTATGTCAGGCAGTGGCAGTCAATTTCTTTTGTGCATTTAATAACTTGGGATTTTTGCTTGATGGCTGTAATATTTCCCTCAGTTTTGGGAGACGACATGGCACGCCGCGGACTTGCGGACGATCGCATTTTTTGGGCAGTGTCTCTAGTTCCGCTGTTAGGGCCGCTAGTTTATCTTTGTCTGCGCCCCCCTCTGCCAGAATCTCCAACAGAAATCGCCACTTTCCCAATGACAGCCGGAAATTGAAACATTGAAAAATTTGGTAGTGTTCAAGTTGATAGGCGATCGACTCTATGAAGGTATGAATATTTAAGGGGCAACTGGATTGACGAATGCTCAAAAAGCGACATTGAAAGTGTTAGGGGCTTTGATTTGACACTCGATCGAGACCGAATCATCTCCAAAGTCAGGCAGCCTTTACGAGATAACGGCAAAATGCAGCGGCGGCAAGTAAGCTTAAACTCAGCACCAAAAGTTTTTGACCGTCCGCTGCCAGGACGTGTTAGACACCCCAAGCTTGGCTCTACACTCATTTAACAGGCGGAATAACGAGTAACAGGACTCATTCTACAGTGTCCTAAATTCTGCTGTCTTAGACTATAATATAGCAAGTCTATTTGAGTCATGAATGTAGAACAATCTGAAACGATTGTGATGATTGAATCGATTGTTTACAAATCAAATGGTTTTGCTATATACTCTGAAGATGTTATTCCACTTGCGTTTCAATAATCATATTTAAAGTTTAGCCTGCTTTACTTAGCAGGACACAGCGCAACTCCCTGACTGTCTACCACACGATGCAAGTTACTTCATGGGCAGGTCCAGATGACGACCTGATAGCTCGAAAGGGTTATCAGGTTTTGGGGTTTTAAAGCGTTATAGTAAGCTCATGAGTTTTCTAGCTGTCTCGTAATGTACGTCAGCTAAAGTCTCTTGAAGGAGAGACGCATATTCGAGGAATCGGGAATGACTTCCAAAACAACCGTGTAGTGTATTGCCATGCACAGACCAGTTTCGGAATTGGTATAAAAGGGTAGGCATATCAAGAGAGTTAGCATTTCCTGCCTGTACTGCTTGCTGGATAGCTCTTGCAGTACGCCCACGAATGTTGTTTGGCAAGTATTTCAGGTAGATAGCTTCCAGTGTTGAGACGGAATGGTTACTGGTGCTGGGCAACCGTGTTGTAATTTGTGTGTTCAGTAGCAGATGAAGTTTCTGCAAGCGTACTGTTGCATTTGGGGGTACAGCACTATTGTACAGAAGAGAAAATGCTGAGTATTCACTGTGATCAGAAGCAGTTCCGAACAAAGACAGCAAATCATTTCGAGTAAAGATTGCATTAAGAGCAAACCACGAGAAATTAAATCGTAAAACTTCAATAAACAAATCGTTCTTTTTCGATTTATTGAACCTCTTGCCCATGTAATGAATGTTATCCATCTCTGCCGCACGTCTTACCCATTCAGTCGCAACACCTATTCCAATAACTTGGTTTGAGAGCAATGCAGTAAGTCCTTGGGCTGCAATACTTTGTTCTACTTTGTTCGCACACTGTGAATAGACTTTACGTGCATTTAAAAGAGTATCTCTGTGTGGAATTATCATATTAATTCAATTACATATATATCCATTATGTCTGTCTAACTTAGAAGTGTATCGCAGTTACGGTACAATACTGCATATAGTCGAAAAATACCGCATATCGATGATGTATGTCAACCCCTTCTTACTCCATCAGAATATCCTTTCCTAGATCGAGCGCGCCGCACGATTCGACTCAAGCACTTAACCCGTCGCACTGAAAAAAGCTATCTTTATTATATTTGTGAAAAGTCAACTTGATGGGTGAAATAGAGTCGGAATAACAGTGGGTCGATCAAAAAAAATGAGACATTCATCACAACTTACTCAGCCTCGAATTACTGTAATTATTCGCCCCATATTCGTTGTATAAAAGTCAGTATTCAACCGTTCTTCCAACTCCGGTGCGTTCTCGCGGTGATCGAATATCACCAACCGCCCTTCATCTTGTGTCATATTGAAGTCGTCCATGCCGATAATCTCATGGGTGGAGACGAGGCTCGATCGCAGAATCTCGCCCATGCCCAAGCTGCCTTACAAGCTGCTGGAGATCGCTAGTCATTTCATCTCATGCCAAACCTTAGCGATCGCATTCGTTAATCTCCCTTCTGTTTCCAGACGTGCTGCCGAAAATTGCCCAGCAATTAGATGTCTCTAAGGTCGTTGTTCTCAATAAAACTTTTCTCTCAGTTAATTATCTAAATTCTATGTTGGAAGAACCGTTGGCGAGCAATATCAGTGAAGAAAACTATCTAGTCACCGCTGTGATCTCTCATGTCGTGAAACCGGGGCGCGAGGAAGGTTACGAAGCATGGTTTCATGGCATCGCCGCAGATGCACGAAAATCCAAGGGACATCTGGGTGTGAGCACTATTCGACCCCAGCATCACGCCCATCCTGAGTACGTTGTGATTCTCAAGTTCGATTGCTACGACAATCTCAAGACATGGCTAGAATCTGATGTTCGGCGAGAGTGGATTGAGCGATTGCAGCCCTTGATTGAAAAGCCAGAAGATATTCAAACCCTCACCGGATTGGAAACCTGGTTTACGCTGCCCAATAAATCGATGAAGGCTCCACCCCCTCGCTACAAAATGGCGTTAGTTACATGGTTGGGAGTGTTTTTTACCATTTCTATTCTCAATCGTTTGCTGGTACCGCTACTATCAGGGCTTCCTGCCTTGCTCACATCTCTGATGATTACAGGTCTCACTGTTATCCTGCTCACCTATTTGATCATGCCGCGCTTAACACAATTATTTCGCAAATGGCTATATCCCATTCCCTAAAGTAAGCTTACTCCGGCCTAAAGGCACGGAGCTTTAGCCTCAGATTTGAGCGAGCGGAAAGAGAGACAATTGTCCCTGTAGTTAACAACCTTAATTGGATCAAATTTTTCGGTCGTGATTGTCACAAATGGTGAGGATTATGCCTTGTATTAAGTCAGTGGAATGATCGGTCTTTATGGGCAGTGAATATTAGTATCTTGGCTCTACCGTTTGGTAGTTTGGGATCAGTTGAAGCGTGAAGTGCGTCCTTGCTAAGGGTCTCACTATTTTTAACTAATTTTACGGAGGGATTAAAAGCTTTTACAACAGTTATATCTTATAGATTTGCGGGCGCGCTATCAGCCAATGTTTACCTATTTGATCCTGATAAAGCTAGTTTAGTCTGGGTTTGAGCTTGAAATTTATTTAAGTCCCGTTAGTTGTATGTGCATGGTAAAAAAAAACCGATTTCTGCGTCAGTGCAGCTCTAAAATTAAAATAGCAGAGGTGAGTGGTTTTCACTTACCCCTGCCATTTTTTGTCTGCCTTTTAACCTAACGATTGTAGCAATAAGTCCCCACAGAAGCGACGCAATTGCTCCTAAAAATACTTGTCTATGTGGAGGGTCAAAATAGTGAATACTCCCAGCAAATGACCAGCGCTCATGCAAGCCAGAAATGCCGGTACGCTAACATTGTTGAAGAGAGAGGGGAAGGGCAAAGGCATTTTCGGGCCTACGTGGGGATACCAAATTCTGCGGCTGAGAACTAGCAATGCTAAGATATTGCAAACAAACATCACCAAAGGCTTTTGCCAATTTCCTGATGCTGTGTCAGTCACAGTCGATGCTACTACTGCCAGTAAATTTGAGTTAATCATTGTTGATGCTCCTATTTTTCATAAGTTATCAGAAATGCTCGATGAGATTTCTTGCCAAAAATGCAGCAGGGGCGATCGCCTTTACGCAATAAATATCTGTTGCTGTCAATATTCACCGCGCCAGCGACACCGCCCGCACCCGTAATCATCGAATCACAGCAAGAAGTCTTTTAATGCCATTCAAAAGTAACGAAAGATACAAAGGGACAAAACCATACTCGCTGCCATTTGTAACTTTTAGCCTGTCTGGCAGTGGCGGCATTTACTCACGCTGCCAGACAGGAAACACACCTACTCATTACTGAGCAATGTAGGTAGGCAGAAAGTGAAGTATGTCACGCAGAACGCTATATCCAGCGGCGTCCCAAAGCAAATAAGCTAAGAAACCGATCATCGCTAAGCGACCGTTCCAAAGTTCTGCTTGCGGGTTGAAGCCAAACAAAAAGGCATTCCGATCTTTGCCGTTGTAAGCATTAGCCGTAGGAGGCACGTTAGTAGGACGAGTTTCCATGTTTTTACATTCCTTAACAATGTTCGCTTCTCATGGTAGCGACCTAATTTCTGCTTTGCTATCTGTCTCTAGGCTCAAGATACACACAAGTCTAAAGGAGGATTTTGAAACAAAAAATAAAGTGTTAAGTTTTGTTGCGCGAGATTTTTCAGCGATCGCCTGTATCTGTAGATACTAAATACAACTGCAAGTTGAGATGGCTTCTGTGAAAGGCTCGATCGCGCCGTAGCGACAAATAACGGCACTGGTAACTAGACAATACTGAATCCGCGCTCTGCTAGGGGCAAGAAAATTTAGTAAATTTGAACTGAAAACCCGAACACGATCGCCCTTGAGTTAACTAAAATAGGAGATAAACAGAGCGATCGGGAGAAACAGTTATCGAAACCATCTACGGCAATCTTCAAGGTTTAAAGTCCAGCCAGCTCAAGCAACTCGAAAAGCTTTACCACCAGCGACTACCGGGCGATCGCATCACCACGGCAGAATTCGCCCAGCGTGTCGCCGCCATCAGCACGGAAATAGACAAACCAATCTGCACCTACATCAACCGCCGCGGACAAGTAATTCGCGTCGGCGTGGGTACACCCCGCCAAACGCAGATTGCGCCCTTAGAATTGCCCCGCTACGGGGGAGGTCGCCTCAGCGGCATTCGCTGCATCGCCACCCACCTGAAGCCAGAAACCCCAAGCGAAGCAGCCCTCACAGCAATGGCAATTCAGCGCCTCGACGCCCTCGTTTGGCTGACACTGACCGGCGGAGGATTTCAGCGTCGCGGCGGCGGTGCGACTGGTTACATCCAAGAAACTTATCTCGCTCACCTGATACCCCAGGGAAACCAGCCAAATTTTGAGTTCTCTGTTTTGAGCGCTCAGTTAGAACCAGATTCAACTGATGAAATAGAAGAGCCTTCAATTCAAAAGTCACTAATCAAAACTCAACAGTTTCCCTGGAAAATATCAGAACCGCTGAATTTGGACGAACTCGCCGACCAAGACTTTCTGGATTTGGTGGAAGGACTCGAAGCAGAGTTTGAAGCAGAGTTTGTCGCTAAGCAGGTCGATGCAGACCAAGACAAAGTGCTGTTGGTAGGTGTAATGACTCAGCACATGACTCAGTTGGAGTTTGAGGACGGACTCGCAGAAATCACGCGGCTGGTTGAAAGCGCCGGAGGTCAGGTACTGCAAACAGTGCGCCAAAAACGATCGCGCCCCAATCCCCAGACAGTCGTCGGGGAAGGCAAAGTTCAGGAAATTTCCCTCACCGCTCAGACGGTTAGCGCTAACCTCGTGGTATTCGATCGCGACCTAACCCCCGCACAAATACGGAACTTGGAAACTCAGATAGGTATCCGGGTAGTCGATCGAACAGAGGTAATTCTCGACATCTTTGCCCAAAGAGCTCGATCGAGCGAGGGTAAATTGCAAGTCGAACTCGCTCAGCTAGAGTACGCCCTACCCCGGCTCAGAGGTCGCGGTCAGGCAATGTCGAGACAGGGTGGCGGCATCGGTACTAGAGGCCCCGGGGAAACCAAACTAGAAACCGAACGGCGGACGATCGCCAAACGCATTTCTCGATTGCAGCAAGAAGTAAATCAACTGCTGGCCCACCGCTTCCGGCTGCGGCAGAACCGACATCATCACGACGTACCCTCAGTCGCGATCGTCGGCTACACCAACGCCGGTAAATCGACTCTGCTCAACCTGCTCACGAATTCCGAGGTCTATGCCGCCGACCAGTTATTTGCCACCCTCGACCCCACAACTCGACGGTTGACCATTCCCGGCACTGTCACCCGGGAACCCCTGTCGATCGTCCTCACAGATACAGTGGGCTTTATTCGCGAACTGCCCCCCGCCTTGATCGACGCTTTCCGGGCTACCCTCGAAGAAGTCACTGACGCCGATGCTTTGCTGCACCTCGTCGATCTCTCCCATCCCGCGTGGCAGAGCCAAATTCGATCGGTCATGAATATTTTGACAGATATGCCCGTAACTCCTGGCCCAGCCCTTGTCGTTTTTAACAAAATCGATGCCGTAGATGGAGATACTCTCGCCCTCGCCCGAGAAGAATTTCCTCAAGCAGTATTTATTTCGGCCGCCAAAGCTCTTGGGATGGAAACTCTCCGCGACAGACTAGCTCAGCTCATTCAATACGCCCTCTACCCTCGGTAAATACTTAAATATTTCTTTTGAGTAGTTGACATGGGGGAATATACGTACATATACTGAGGACAGATATAGTCGGACTATGAGATTATAAAAGAGTAGTCAGATTGTGCCTTGCAAAGTACAATACAGCATCTCTATTTTGCGCTTGGTTAAATAAATAATTTCCGGAGGCCCCGGTCAAGGTAAAAACACTCTTTGTTAATGGCTGTAAGGGCTATTGGTTCAGAGGTAGCAAAAAGATGTTGCTTCACGCTGTGCAAACCACGGTACGTGATGTCAAGGTAAAAGAGAATAATATTATTAAAGTGTTTGGGTACTCACTTCAAGCGCTATACTATCTTTTACAGACATCCGCGAGAGAAGACATCCATTTATTGTAAGAACTCTAAAATCCTTGCCCGTCGTACAGCGCTAATCTCTAGGACTATTTCTATTTTTCGATTTTACCACTGTTTAACTAAATAGTTATGTGTACGCCACTGGCAAAACTAGCAATTGGACTCTCTGCCACAATGGCAACAGCGTTTTACTATCTAGCTGCCGCCCCTCCGGCAGCAGCAGTAGATGTGTGCGGCCCGGGAAATTATTCTAGTGCCTGTGCCCCCACCACGGAATCAACAGCAACCGCACCCGACCCGCAATTGGCGACCCAGCCGAGTTTGTCCCAAATATACACAAGCACAACAAGCCAACCTTCGAGAAACACAACTTCTATTCCTGAACCGGGTACTGCGATCGCAGTCCTACTGACAGGTGCAGGAATGATCTGTTCGTGCAAAAAGCGAAACAATCAGGTTGGTCCGCAGCGCTAGCCAGGCTGATGACCAACCTGTTTCCCTTCAAAATGTCTCCGTTTTTTTAAGTGTGGGTATTTGTTTACTTAAATTTATATAAAAAAAATTGTATAAAAAATAACTTGACACCTCGGTTGTGCGCTGCAAATAGAGCCGGATGTTGAAGGAAAAAATTTATAGCGACTTCAGTCAGGGTAAAAATAAGGAAGAAGGCAAATGCACTTCCCGGCAAGGGTTTCAGGAATGAATAACCTCCGGCGCAAAATATAAGGTTGCTATAGCAAGTCTATTTGAGTCATGAATGTAGAACAACCTGAAACGCTTGTGATGATGGAATCGATTGTTTACAAATCAAATGGTTTTGCTATGTATAGCAATCCTGGCAGGAGTCGTAAAGTTTTTACCCCACCCAAACCCTCCCCTTATCAAGGGGAGGGAGTAAGAAATTCACAAATGATTTAGGATTGCTATATATAATAAAAATTAAAATATAAAAATTAACCTAAGATTGGTTAAGATCAATCCTTCGGACAGTTTTTGATAGGCAACCGTAGAATAAGGGTTTCAAGGCTCCCAGGCAAGTGGGCTACCAAGGAAAAATGCAGGGTTTCAGCCTATGAACTAAAAACAGTCCGCACTAGGGTTAAGATTACAATTAAAAAATATTGTTATTGTTTGAGCGTCCCATGACCCCTAAAGTAGAAATTTACACTTGGAGAACCTGCCCGTTTTGCGTTCGTGCCAAAGCACTGCTGAAGCGAAAAGGGATTGATTTTACAGAGTACGCGATCGACGGAGATGAAGCAGCACGGGCTCAAATGAGCGATCGAGCCAACGGAGGCCGCACCCTCCCACAAATATTCATTAACGACCAACACATAGGCGGCTGCGACGACATCCACAAACTCGATGCTCTAGGCGAGCTAGACCCCCTCCTAGCAGCAAAATGAGGCATTCCCTGTCGAATTTTCCGTTAGCCCAAACTTTCCTGCGACCAATTCTTAATTTTAACTGACAATGAAATTTGCATTCATCATCGATCCCCTCGCGCGACTAATTCCAGGACACGATACCAGCGTAGCGCTGATGGAGGCAGCTCAAGAGTTGGGTCACGAAGTCTGGGCGACTCAAGCCAACGAATTAAGCGTCATCGGCGGCAAAACCTGGGGAATGCTCAGCCGGGTAGCCCTCACCCCAGTAAAAGTGGTAGAGGGACGCTGGGAGGCGGCTGAGACTTGGTACGAGGTAGAACATCCTACTTTGCAGCCTCTCGAAGCAATGGACGCAGTATTTATGCGGACAGACCCCCCAGTCAACATTCCTTACCTCTACGCTACTTACCTTCTAGATGGCATCGATCCGGCTAAAACTTTGGTAGTTAACAGTCCCAAAGGATTGCGGGCGGCGAATGAAAAGATGTATGCTTTGCAATTTGAGGGAGCGATCCCCGAGACAATTGTTTCTCAAAACAAGCAGGTAATTCGGCAATTTGTTGAAAAAAAAGGAGCGGCAGTTCTTAAACCCTTGGGCGGCAAAGCTGGCGAGGGAATTTTGTTTTTGGAAGCGGACGATCGCAATCTCAACTCCCTGGTCGAAATTAGCACTCAACAAGGGCAAATTCCAGTGATGGTTCAGACTTATCTGCCGGAAGCAAAAGAGGGAGATAAACGGATTATATTGTTGAACGGCAAGCCCATCGGTGCTATCAACCGCATTCCCACTGGCAATGAATTTCGCGGCAACATGGCCGTCGGCGGCCGAGTCGCAAAAACAGAAATTACCGATCGCGAACTGCAAATTTGCACTCAGTTAGAACCAGTGCTGCAACGAGACGGACTGTACTTTGTCGGCATTGATATTATTGGCGGTTATCTCACAGAAGTTAATGTCACCAGCCCTACAGGGATCAGAGAAATTGACTTGTTTGACGGCGTTAGTTTGGGCAAACAAGTAATTGAATGGGTGGAGAAGGAAGAAGGAAGAAGGAAGAAGGAAGAAGGATGAGGGAAGAAGGAATGCACGACACAGATTAGGACACGGATACACGGATTAATTGTCGAGCGTCAGGCCGATGTTGAAATCATTAGTTATTTGTTAGTTGCTACCAATTCCCAATTCCCAATTCCCAATTCCCCATTCTCCATTAGAAAATTATGTCAAAAATTGGCGTTGCAGTAGTCGGTACCGGTTTCGGTCAAAAAGTACACCTTCCCGGATTTCAGGCCCATCACCGGACAGAGGTTATGGCTGTTTACCACCGGAATTTAGACAAAGCAAAGGCGATCGCCTCTACCCACAATATCCCCTATGCTTGCGACTCGATCGCCGATATAGTAGCCATCCCAGAAGTAGCGGGCGTCAGCATTTCCACGCCGCCATTTTTGCATTTTGAAATGGCAAAAACCGTCTTGGAAGCAGGCAAGCATTTATTATTAGAAAAACCCACAGCCCTGACAGCACATGAAGCCAGGGAACTTTACCGATTGGCAAACAACGAATCTAAAACCGATTTTAACAAGGGTGGTTCCAGAGCAATTGCCACAATGGACTTTGAGTTTCGCTTCATCCCCGCATGGCAAATGCTAGCAGAATTATTGGCAGCAGAATATGTGGGAGAAAAGCGTTTAATTAAGATTGATTGGTTGGTGTCGAGCCGCGCTGATGCTAATCGCCCCTGGAATTGGTACGCGCAAAAAGAGCGAGGCGGCGGAGTTTTGGGCGCGACGGGTTCTCATGTTTTTGATTATATTAGCTGGCTGTTCGGCCCGCCCCAGAGGCTTTCTGGGCAATTGATTACAGGAATTTCGGCGCGGCCTGATCCAAATGATTCGGGAAATTTAAAATTAGTTGATGCCGATGATTCGTGCACGTTGATGTTGGAATTAGCCGGGGGAACTCCTTGTCAAGTTTGTTTGAGTTCTGTTACTTATCAAGGGCGGGGACACTGGGTGGAAATCTACGGGAGTAAGGGTACGTTGGTGTTAGGAAGCGACAACCAGCAAGATTACGTCCACGGATTTCGCTTGTGGGGTTCCCAAGGTGGAGAACCTTTAGCTGAAATCAAAATTCCTCAAAGATTGGAGTTTCCTCAAGTTTATCCAGACGGGAGAATTGCACCGTTTATTCGAGTAGTAGATAGGTGGGTAGAAGCGATAGATGCAGGTAAATCGTTGATACCATCACTCAGAGAAGGGGTTTACTCGCAGTTGTTGATGGATTTGACCCAGGAGTCGAATGCTACGGGAACTTGGGTAGATTTACCTAATATAGATAAATTTTTGGGCACTAAGTAAAAGTGAAACATCCCAAAGCAATCTCACGCACTCGATCGCACCCCAAACCCGATAAACTACAAATAGAGAAACTCAATCCAACCCTATATCCAGAGTCGGTAGTTGTGAATGGCGCGCCCTGAAAGTCCTTGCCTCAGTATAGCGATCGCTCGCCTGAGAACCGCTGGGGCAAACCATTTTGCCACTTGGGTTCTACAAGCTCCCTATCCCAGCGGGTACGTTCACCACGACTGTATGTGGCCCGATACCCTATCCCAATCTTGGAAAGCTTGGCAGGAAATGTTTTCGCCCTCCGGGACAATTCACGAATTGCCCCTAATTCCTGATGGCAGTTTCGTGTCGCCGGAAAACAACCAGAATCTACTGCCAGAAACTGAGCAACGAAGTCCTCAGTCGCTAGATCTACCTCCAGCGACGCCCTCTGTCCCGCTCGACCTCGCTCAACAAGGGTGGGGCGACAAAGGGGGTCAGCATCCGCCTCGGCCACCGGCAAGCTACAGCAGCCGCCTGATGCAGCATTTGGGGATTAATCTTTGGCAGTGGCTGTTTGAAGGGCCGATTCAGGGTAGTCTCCAGGAAAGTAAAGGTATCGCGATCGGGCAAAATCTACCCCTGCGAGTGCGTGTAGATTTGCGCGAACCCTATTTAATTGCTTTACCTTGGGAAATTATGCAGCCTCAAGCCGGTCAACCGGCAATTTCTCTGTCCCAGCAACTGCTTTTTAGCCGCACTACGAGCAATGTTGAACCTTTGCCACCCCTGCAGCCTGCTGAGTCGCTCAATATTTTGCTAGTTTTGGGACAAGCAGAACCCGGCCGCGGTGCTAATTCTCAATTTTCCAACAGCAATAACGGTCATTTGCAGTTGGGAGAAGAAGCACTCGCCTTAGCTGGCATTCTGGAAAGTGCTTTTCAAACCGACGACAGCGGCAAATATTTTGACATCAGCGTTCCGACTCGCGTCGATACTCTGATCGAACCTACTCCGGCGGAACTCATTTCTCGGCTGGAAACGCAAGCTTACAACATTCTGTTTTACGCCGGCCACGGGATACCGGGCCCCGACGGCGGTTTGCTGTTTTTGGGGCCGGAAACAGCGATTAATGGTACTGAACTGGCTCAGGTGTTAGTTCGCTGCCGCGTGACTCTGGCGGTGTTTAATGCCTGCTGGGGAGCTCAGCCGGCGGTGGAGAGGCTGCACTCAACTAATGGCCAGCAACAGGCGATCGCCCGCAGCAGTTTGGCTGAGGTACTGATCCATCACGGGGTGCCTGCGGTGTTGGGGATGCGGGACTCGATCGCCGATCGCGAGGCCCTGAGTTTTATCCAAACTTTTGCTCAAGCTTTGGCCGGGCGGATGTCGATCGATCGCGCCGTCGCCGTCGCCAGACAGCAGTTACTAACGCTCTACAAGTTCAATCAACCGGCTTGGACGCTGCCTGTGCTGTATATGCACCCTGAGTTTGACGGTCAGCTAACTGAGCCGGTAGATGACCTCAAAACAGAATTGCCTTTAAATTCTTCTACTTGGCTGGGACGCTTGCCGTCTTGTGCTTACTTGCGGGGGCGCGATGGACCAAATGCCAAATCCACCGAATCGACCAATCAAGTTTGGCCGATTCGCGCCGGTATGGTTCGAGTCGGACGCTGGGAAGAAAACGACGTAGTGATTCGAGAACAGTGGGTTTCTCAAAAACACGCCGAGATTTTCTGCCGAAACATTATCGGAGATAGCCGGGAAGAACCTAGCTACTTCTTGCGCGATTTTTCTCGCTACGGGACTCTAGTTTTGGGATCTGATGGATGGCAGAGAGTTCACCACCAAGAATTGCTGCTACGCAGCGGGACTCAGCTAAAATTTGGCAGTTCTCAAGGTCAGATTTTTGAGTTCACTATTGAGGTTCCCAAAACTTCGGGCTACAGTGAGACTGATTGCGGAACGAATTAAGATGCGGGTGTAGCTAATGAAGGCAAGCGGCAAGCGGCACAGCAAAGTTCTGGGCGTTGAGTCTCCAGTCTGAATTTAAAAGAGTTATTCACAACTCGCAACTGGCGTTTTGCTTTCGTCCCGGTTCTGTATTTTCTTTTTCCCACTTAGGTATTACATCATGGCTACCCAATCTCCTGATTCTGAATATTTTCGCGACTCACAAACTCAGGCCCAGATGGAACTTCTCACCACAATAGTTCAGACTGATGTTGCTTATCCCTGGAATCCTGCACAGCTTGAATCAGAATCTTATTTGGCTGCCCTAGAGCAGGAATTTGCACTGTCTGATTCCTTCAGCGACAGCGATATTGCCCTGAAGTCGCAAGTTTTATTCGCGCAATTAGAACAAGTTTGGCTGACGACTGCTCTGCAAAAGTCTTTGCGCGAAAAATTTGCTCGCGTTCCTCAAGATTTTCTGGCCAGCATTGCTCAAAGCGTGCAAAACGCAACTGTTAAGTATCAATCTTTAGCGGACCAAATGGTAGAGTGCGTCTTAGATATTTTGCCTCAGTGGGGTGAGGAAGATTTGCAGGTGTTGGCACGTCCTTTGGCTTATGCCATGCGAGATGTTGATTCGGAAGCGGGGGAATTAGTCATGGCGACTAAAAGACCTTGGGCCCAATTGTCGGAAATAGAACAAGCCAGAGTTAGTTTGGCTGTCGCCCGCTATGCAATCTCGCAATTAGAAATTGCTGATTAGTTCTTTGAGGGCTGAGTTTTTGTGCTGCGATAGCGGTAATTTTTTTTATTAATATACAATTAATCTACCTTTAGTTAGATGTCAAAATCGTCTAATTGTGAAATCTTTAGGATTGCTATAGTTTGATATAGCAATCCTATTTGGTTTGTAGACAAAATAATTTTTTTGAAAGATAGCAACCCCGCCTGACAGTTAGGACTGAGAGGTTGCAACATTTTCAATCAGCTTTTTATCGGTGGCGTTGGAGCAACGGCCCACAAGAAATATTTTTTATTGTGGAACAGGCCCGAAAGCCTTTTGCAGGAATGTCAGCAAAAGGTAAGTTAGGAGGTTCTTAATTGCTGAAATCCTTGCCGAAGATTGCTTCGGACTTCTCTCCTAGGTAACTTTAGCCAGGTTTGGACTCGCTTAGCAGTTTGGCAACAGCAAGCAAGATGAATTATCATACAATGGTCAGAATGTTAAAAAATGTAAATATAGTAATGGGCGTGTGTCGGAATTTTCAATTGAATTAAAAAGTGGACAGCAGGAAACCGTTACTGTTGCATGCACGATCGGGACTTTAAAATTATTTTATGACAACTTCAAGATTTGATATTCAAGACTTGAAACGCCGCTTTTGGCGGATTTCGCGGGTGCCGGCGGCAACGCTAGTCGTGTTGGGGGCAGTTGCTTTCGCAGGTGCGATCGCCGGGGCCTGGTTTTCAGGTGAAGGTACTCTCAGCGATATTTTTGCCACAATCAACACTTGGCAGCAAAACCCGCCTGTGTGGGTGCAAGTGCCTGCTACGAGCAAGATGTATTTGTTAGTGCCGACGATCGCGCTTGTCTCCGTTGCTTTAGCTGCAATTAAAATTTCGCCTCAACCGCAGAAATGGTCGCGCGCCGTAGTAGTTGCAATAGTTCTGGCTTTAACCATTCGCTACGTTTTATGGCGATCGCTCGCTACTCTAAATTTAACCGATCCCCTCAACGGTATCTTTAGTTTGGGGCTGTTTTTCCTAGAAATGCTACTGGTTTTTAACACCAGTATTCAACTGTATTTAATGCTGAGAATGAAAGACCGGCGTCGAGAAGCCGATCGCATGGCAGTTGCAGTAGAAGCTGGAAACTTCACCCCGCCCGTAGATATTTTTATCCCAACATACAACGAACCGGCTTTTATTTTACGGCGCACTGTAATCGGCTGTCAAGCTTTAGATTATGCCAACAAAAAAGTATATTTGCTCGACGATACTAAGCGGCCTGAAATCAAGTTGCTGGCTAAAGAACTGGGATGCGAGTATATAACCCGACCCGATAATATTCACGCCAAAGCTGGAAACATTAACCATGCCACAGCCCTAACTAATGGAGAACTAATTGTAGTTTTCGATGCAGATTTCATTCCCACTAAAAACTTTTTAACTCGAACAGTAGGATTTTTTCAAAATCCCGAAATCGCCCTTGTTCAAACCCCGCAAACCTTTTACAACCACGACCCCATCTCCCGTAATTTAGGTTTAGAAAATGTGCTCGCGCCGGAAGAAGAAATATTTTACAGGCAAATTGAAATCATCAAAGACAGCGCCGACAGCGTGGTTTGTTGCGGTACATCTTTTGTAGTGAGGCGGAGCGCTTTAGAAGCAGCGGGAGGCTTGGTCACAGATTCAATCTGCGAAGATTATTTTACCGGAATTCGGCTGTCAGCAACCGGATATCGCTTAGTTTATTTAGATGAAAAATTGAGCGCTGGTTTGGCGGCTGAAAATATAGAGGCTCATCTAAATCAAAGGCTACGCTGGGCGCGAGGCACGCTTCAGGCATTTTTTATTGATTCCAATCCTTTAACAATTCGCGGTCTCACATTCGTACAAAGGCTGTCTCATTTGGAAGGATTGCTGCACTGGTTTACCAGTTTAACCAAGGTTTTATATCTGTTGATACCTTTAGGTTATTCGTTTTTCGGCATAATTCCTTTGCGGGCAAGTGCGCGGGAATTGCTGTACTTTTTCCTGCCTTACTATTTGGTGCAACTTACTGTGTTTTCTTGGCTGAACCGCAGATCGGGATCGGCTTTGCTTTCGGATATTTATTCGTTCGTCCAGTGTATTCCTTTAGCGGCGACGGTGGTAAGTTCCATGCTGAATCCCTTTGGGAAAGGGTTTCAGGTGACGCCAAAAGGAATGGCGAGCGATCGCTTTCGTTTTAACTGGAATTTGGGATGGCCTTTGATTGTCTTGTTCGCAGCTACAGCATTCAGTTTGTGGCACAATTTAAATATTAATTTAGTGAAAAATGTTGGCACCGTACAGTCAATATCAGAAAGTGCACATTTGTCAAAAGGAATGAGTTTGGGATGGATTTGGAGCGCTTACAACCTGCTGATGATCGGGATTGCATTACTGATTTTGGTGGATATTCCTAAGCCGGACATTTACGAATGGTTCAATTTACGCAGGGTTGTACAATTGAATATTGGCGGTCAAAGTTTTTGGGGTGTAACCACTGTCATTTCGGAAAGTGGCGCTGAAGTTGCTCTGACACAGTGGCCTAGTTTTGCGGTGAAAAATAAAGGCAGTAAAGAGAGTTTTACAGCAGCAGAGATTTTGCCAAAATATGCCTTTGAGACAAGTTTATCCCAGGGTCAAATAAAAGCTATCCCTCGCAGTGTGGCAGTCAAGGCAAGGAGATCGGTAGCGCCGTCTGTTCTTGAGTTGGGTACTAAGGGGAGTTTTGCCAAAGGTTTAATTGATTGCGATTCGGCGACTCTGAAAATTATGGAAGAGAATTGTTTTATTCCTGTGGCTAAGATTGAGTTGGTGAGCGATAAATCTCAGTTGGGGTCTAGTATTCGGGATGGGAAAGAGTGCAGTTTTGTGGAATTTCCCACTGTGCGAATTGCGTTCGATCGCCTAAACATTAGCCAGCACCGCTGTTTGATCGAAATGCTGTACTGTCGGCCGGGCCAGTGGCAGTGCCAGGAAACTCCCGGAGAATGGCGATCGCTGTGGCTGTTGCTGAGAATTGCTTTGAAACCGAGGGCTGTTTTTGAGAGGAATAGGTCAGTTAGACCGATCGCAGTTTCGCAGCTTTAGAGTGAATTTCTCCTAGTTGGGAATTTTTCACCCCCAATATCAGCAGATGAAGGCTGAGGGATTTTTAGAGAATCATACCTCATCTCTTTTAAGTAATGGTGCAAAAATTTTTATACATTTTCAGTTAGCAAATAGAGATAATTTTCAAGATTTGGATAAATTCTTGCGGTGGTTCTACGAACGTCGGTTGGGGTTTGCAACTGGGAAATCAAATAGCAGAATTTTGGGAGTAGCTGTTTGGCAGTCAGATTAGCTGCAATATCTACTTCCAGCAGTATTTGCTACTCTCAACAACCAAACTTTTAGTGTTAGCTTAAGGCGATATCGATCGCTTGTTTGCCTATCCCAATTTGACGATCGACTTTTGCGGACTTTTGCGAACTTGGCACGAGGAAGCAAAAAATCGGGGAATTGGGCGAAAACTCCGGTTAGTCGTGGTACACTCCACTAAGCTGTATATCCCGTGGAGTGTAAATAAATCGCCGTTTAATGTGGGGCTACGGCCCTTTAAAAGCGACCAAGTGCAGGATTTGGCGCAACGGCAAGGACTGGATTGGCCAGCGAAAGATGCCCAGCTACTGACAGGTTTTGTAAATAGGAATACATATTTAGTACGGGTAGCTCTTGATCGTATCGGGCGTGGGGATGTCACTCCAGAGCAAGTATTGCAAAACTCTCCCATCTGTGCCGGAATTTAGGGCGATCGCCTACAACGACAACTTTAGCAGCTCTAATTATATAACTAGCAATTTGCGTTACTACCATAACTGAAACACATTTTGCGATCGCTTGGAGGAAGTTACATTTGAAAACGGGCTCTTTAACTGTTGTCGGGACGGGAATTCAATTAGTTGGTCATCTGACCTTAGCAGCGAAGGCGTGGATCGAGCAAGCTGACAAAGTTCTGTTCGCCGTAGCCGATCCTGTTACTGCTAAATGGCTACAGACACTCAATCCCATCGCAGAAGCCTTACCTTACAATACCAACAATCAGCGGCGTAGAGAAACTTATCGAGAAATGGTCGATCGCATTTTGGCTGAAGTTCGTCAGGGTTTGAATGTTTGTGCAGTTTTTTACGGTCATCCCGGTGTTTTCGCTTACCCCACCCATGAAGCGATTAAACAGGCGCGTCGTGAAGGTTTTAGGGCGCAAATGTTACCAGGAATTTCTGCGGAAGATTGCTTATTTGCTGACTTGGGTCTTGACCCAGGACGCAACGGATGTCAAAGTTTTGAAGCCACTGACTTTCTGATTCGGAGGCGGAAATTTGACCCGACCAGTGCTTTAATTTTGTGGCAAATTGCGACGATCGGCAATCTGGGTTTTTATCAAGAATGGATTCAATTGCGCGGTCTAAATGTGTTAGCTGAAGTGTTAGAAACATACTATGGTTCTGACCACGAAGTAATTGTTTACGAAGCAGCGGTTTATTACCCGGTTTGCGAGCCAGTTATCCAGCATATTCCTGTGTCAAAACTGGCTGAAAGTCGTGTTACTCTAGTTTCGACACTTTATGTTCCGCCTCAAGCGCCTGCACCTGTAGACAGTGAAATGATGGCGCGGTTGGGTATGTCTTTTGTTAAAGAAACTTAAGGTATTTTGCCAAGAGAATGTAGTAAAAACTACATTCTTTTTCCAGCAGATAAAAAGTGTATGTGTTAGAGGAGAAAAAATGTGGTAAAGTCGCTTTATATAGAACAAAACCCTGACGATGGGAAGGCTCGGGCTCATCGGGGTGAAACTCATCGGCTGACGGGAAATTTTGAAGCTGCGTTAGATGATTTCAACCGATCGCTCGAGTTGGAACCTAACAATGCTTGGGCGATCGCACACCGGGGCGAAACCTATTATTTGATGAAACGCTATCAGGAGGCATTCGCAGATTTCAACCGCGCCATTGAACTGAACCCTGATTATAATTGGGCGATCGCACACCGAGGCGTAACCTACCGCTTTCTGGGAGAAACATATTACCCAAAGGCACTGGCTGACTTGGATCGAGCAATTGAGCGTCAGCCGGATTACGTTTGGGCGATCGCTTATCGCAGCCGCATCTATGAGTTGATGAAGTGCTACAAGCAATCCCTGATTGACTTCGATCGAGCGATCGCCCTTGACGAAAACATATTGCGGGGGAAAAATTGGCAAATTGAGAAAGGGTTACTGCTTTGCTATGACGGTCAATATTCTGAGGCGATCGCCTGTTGCGAACAGAGGTTGCAACAGGTTTCTGATGACTCTACAGCTTTGTACTGCATTGCCGTATCTAAGGCGCGCTGGCAGGGAGTGGACAAAGCAGCAAGCGAAATCGAGCGATCGCGAACAGCATTGCTTTCTCAATGGGAGACAGGCGATCGGGGAGATATTCTCTACCGACTCTGCGGTTTAGCAATCTTGACAGGTAACTGCGAACAAGCATGGGAATATCTGCGAGAAGCTATTCCGATCAATGATGAAGCCATTGAGTTAGTCGGTCACGATCCAGCTTGGTTGGATTGGCGAGACGACCCGAGAACTCAGGCATTACTCGCTAGTTAAGTGTTTGAGAAAACAAATTTCAAGTAATTAAACATCAAGTGTCTTTTCAGGATAATTTTATGCAGATGGATATCAGCGATATGATGATGGCTCAACAAGCAGAAACTCTTCGCTTGTCAGGGGCTTACGAACGGGAGCATCCCGGTTTTGTAAATATCCGAATAAGTGTAAAATAGTTAAAATCAATAAAAGCGTCAAAAAAAGTCGAG
>NZ_JAUBPS010000069.1:0-30728 GCF_036700865.1 Microcoleus sp. S13C4 | reverse complement strand
TTTTTAGCTGGCATTTTTGTAGAGATTGACTAAACTCATTTTTTATTATACCCTATTTAAAGGCACAACAGCTTATCACTGTGAAGTTGGAATACCAGTTTACTTTCAAAGAATATTTAGAAGCTAGTAGAATTTTCCCGAAATTAGGTCCTCTCGATACAGTCAAGTTGTGGAGTCTTCCTGTCGTTCTTGTGGGGTGGGGAATTGTCAATATTATCGCTGGCCAACATCCCCTATGGGGTTATTTCATTCTAGGTTTTGGCATCTGCTACCTCCCTATTGTGAAGTTCCTAGAGTGGCGTAATATCAGCTCCTTCAGTCGGTTTTTCTTTTGGTATATGCGCTTGTATTTCCGACGATAAAATTTGGCAGCGAACCGGCAATTTCAGTGGGACCTTTTTTGTTAATAGGGGCAATTTTACAACTTCTTCATTGGCTATTTCAATTTTTAGGACTCCTGTTACTCTCTCCGTGGAGACAGAGAACTAATATTTGGCACGAACTTATTACTTTAACAATGACTGAATCGGGACTGGAGTTAGAAACTGGAAAGGTTAGCCTCATACTCAAATGGCTATTTTACTCGCACTGGTTAGAAACAAAAAGTTTGTTCGTTATCTATCGTGAGGAGTGTTACAATATACCGCATTTTTTCCCAAAAAAACCATTTAATCGAGAGCAGCTTCAAGCGTTTAGAGAATTGCTATACAGCAATATTCCGCCAGTTCCTCACGTTGTTGATAGGAAAACAAGCCAGTGTGAGTTCCAACTGAATTTTAACGATCTCAGAGAAGCTACTGAGGGGGATACAGAACACACCTCAAAATCTCTCAATAGAAAATTGGTTGAAATGGAATTACTAACAGGAGTCTCCTTTATTGTGATGGCAATTATCTTCCAAGAAATCTACTTGTTAGTGATGGGCGTTGTTTTTGTAGCCCTGCTAGTCTTATTGGGTAAAATTGTAGATATTTTTTTGGTGAACCCCCGCGACATAAATATAGAGATACCGATGAGCGTCAGGCAGATGGACTGGGGGGAACCTACGACTGTGGAAGTGATAGGAGATGGGCTGGCACTTAAAACTCCGAGTTGGGAAGGAAGCTTTAAATGGGAAGCTTTTAAAGTCTTTATTGAAACCAATAATTTATTATTAATTTATCCTTTACAGTCTCTCTATCCTGTGTCAAAAAGAGCGTACTTTATAGTTCCCAAGTGTGCATTCAGCGGTGAAGAGGAATTGTCGGATTTCAAAAAACTGCTACACAACAAGATCGGGAAAAGCCGCTATAATTATTTCAAGAAAATGCAGGCGCAATTCCTCAATCTAAAATCTAAAATCTAAAATCTAAAATCGAATGACTCAAGTTTCGATCGACTCCTTGATTCAAGGGGCAATTTCAGGAGATTATATTGTCAGCTTTCCCACAGATACTGTACCCGCTTTGGCTGCGCGGCCCGATCGCTCCGAGCTGATTTTTGCAGCTAAACGTCGCAGTCAAGACAAACCGCTGATTTTGATGGCAGCCTCGGCGGAGGCTTTATGGCCCTACGTGCAGGGAAGTCCAGCAGAGTTAAACTTGTGGCAGCAAGTGGCCCAATCCTATTGGCCGGGGGCGTTAACTTTAGTGCTGCCGGCTTCGGCAAAAGTCCCGGCGGCCATGAATTCGATCGACCCCACTACAATCGGAGTACGAGTGCCTGACTTTCCCCTTGCCCTAAAGATTCTAGAGCAGACAGGCCCTTTGGCTACTACCAGTGCCAATTTATCCGGCCAACCGCCTCTGGAGTTGGTGGCAGAAATTGAGGCTGTGTTTCCCGAAGTCTTGACATTAGTGCCTTCTGAATTAGCAACAGCGACAACAGCTTCGAGTTTGCCTTCGACTGTGGCTAAATGGACGGGCAGCGAGTGGGAAATATTGCGACAAGGCGCGATCGAGTTAGAATGCTAAAAGCTAAACTCCAAGGCAAAGCAATATGGCGCCGATCGGCTGGAGCGACTTTATATATTTAGGTATGGGACTGGGGCTGGGTTTGGGAAGCAGTTTGATTTGGCGCCCGCGGCAAAAAAGCTCGCAACAGCCCGAACCTGCACCCAAAGTGCCGCCACCTCCTCAAGAAATTCACTTAGAGAAGTTTGATGCCCTTTCCGAGCAACTTAAGCAAACTCAATTGGCTTATCAGATGGCATCGGAGATGAGCCAATTTAAGGCGGGTTTTTTGGCTCGAACTTCTCACGAGTTGCGATCGCCCCTGAGCACTATGATTGGTACGCTGCAATTAATTCTCTCGGATTTGTGCGACGATCCTGCTGAGGAACGAGAGTTTGTCGAGCAAGCTCACGTCGCGGCACTCAAGCTGGTGAAATTAATAGATGAAATTATCTCTGTTGCTAAAACTGAACACGGCACTGACAGGATGGATATTGAGCCGATTCAGTTAGCTAAGGTTTTTGACGAGGTTGATGATTTAACTTACTTGCAAGCTGCTAATCGCGGCATTCGTTTGGAGATATTGCCGCCAGATCCGGGGATTTATGTATTGGCAGATTTGCCGAGATTTAGGCAAGTTTTAGTTTATTTGGTAGATACTGCTGTTGCTCAGATGGAGGAGGGGAGTATTTCTGTGTCTGCCCATGCTTCGCCGGAATCTGGATGCGTTCACATTTGGGTGGACGATCAGCGTTCAGTGAGTGCTTGGAGCGAGTCTTGGGATTTGCTGAAGCACGATTTGGAGTGTGATGCTACTAAAAGCAGCGATAATTCTCAGGTGTCTTCTGGAATGAGGTTATTGATGAATCAGACTCTTTTAAGTTTGATGAGCGGAAAGTTGGAGGTTCTGGCTGTGCCTTCTGAGTCCGAAGAGTGCAATTTTAACCGAACTCAGTGTTCTATTCCTTTGGCAACTTGGTGATGAAGGAAGTTCGACCACGAGCAATCTACGGGATGTAACGAAGGTGGGGAAGACGGCAAAGGATTTAACAGATTTAACTGAGGTGGGGAAGAGGTTAGAGGGAAGATGAAACAAGGAAATTATTTATAGGGAGTAAGGTGCGCCCTTACGCACCCTACATATTATAGATTTTGATGCCTATCTGCTGATTATTTAACAATTAGCAGTTAGCAATTCGCCGTTGCTAATCTCTAATTCGAGATTCTCTTCTAGAAGCTGATTTTCAAGTACCATTGTGGTACTAGCGTTTTTCTGAAAACCGATGCGCTCGTAGAAGCTTTGTTTGTAAGTTGTCATCAGATAAACTCGCTCTACTCGGCACATCCGAGGGTGACTCAAGACGGTTTGCACTAATTTACGGCCGAGTCCTGCACCTTGGTAATCCGGGTGAATGGCGACATCCCAGATGGTGGCTCGATAGATGCCATCTGAGGTAGCTCTGGCAAAGCCGATCGCCCGTGAGCCGTCCCAAACTGTAACAACTGGTTCGCTGTTGGCGATCGCAATTTCCCAATCTTCTATCTTCCGTGCCCTCGCCCAAAAGGCGGCGGCTTTAAATAGTTCTTGGATCTGTACGATGTCGGCGCGATCGCTACCTATACAAAATTGAATGTGACTGGAATCCCTAGTCGTTGATGTCATGCTCAATCTGCCTTCAAGTTGTATCTAAACTGTGTTACTTTTACGGTCTTAGCGGGTATAGTTAATTTTGCTTGGGAACAATCAATCAATGATTGAATTCCCGATTTACAAAACTATTTTTATTCATACATATTTTCTAACTAATTTCGGTGATTATTAATACTTTTTTGTCTTAAATTTGTAAAAAAGTCTTGGACTCACTATTTCTACCTCCTAAGTCATACCTTTTTAGATTTTAGATGTTAGATGGGGAATGACTGATTTTGTAGGTTTTGGAGTTGGTCTATAGAGAAACCGAGTTTTTTCATAACACTACTTCGTTACAGCCCATCGAAACGCTAAAAACCCGGTTTCGGGGCGTCGTTTATCGGTAAGTGTAAGCGATAGAGAGTGTGTTGCCTAATTGCTCAAAAATCATCTATCGAGAGAGGGATTGACTCCACGAAAACAGCCGAAGATTTTGCTGTGGAGTCAATTCTTTAATCTCTAATCTCTAATCGAGTGAATCAGTTTTGCAACCAGCGGGCGGCGTCTTTGGCGTGATAAGTCAAAATCAAATCACAACCAGCACGCTTGAATCCTGTCAAAGTTTCCATCACTACTCTTTCTTCATCTATCCAACCGTTGAGGGCGGCGGCTTTCACCATCGCATATTCCCCAGAAACGTTGTAAGCAGCAACTGGCAGGTTAGTTGCTTCTTTCACGCGCCAGATGATGTCCATGTAAGCTAAAGCGGGTTTAACCATGAGCATATCTGCGCCTTCGGCAATGTCTAGAGCAATTTCTTTAAGAGCTTCGCGGCCGTTTCCCGGGTCCATTTGATAGGTGCGCCGATCGCCAAATTGCGGAGCAGAATCAGCAGCATCCCGGAACGGGCCATAATAAGCTGAGGCGTATTTTGCCGCGTAAGACATGATGGGAATATCTTCAAATCCAGCAGAGTCCAATCCTTCGCGAATTGCTCCGACAAAACCGTCCATCATTCCCGAAGGTGCGATAATATCTGCACCGGCTTTAGCTTGAGCAACTGCGGTTTTTTTCAGCAATTCTAGTGTGGGATCGTTCAAGACGCGACCACTTAAATCTCCGACTTCCAAATAGCCGCAGTGACCGTGACTGGTATATTCGCACAGACAAGTATCGACCATGACGATTAAATCTGGTACGGCTTTTTTAACTGCTTCCGTCGCTTGTTGGACGATGCCACAGTCGTGCCAAGCACCTGTAGCATCTGTGTCTTTATCTGCGGGAATGCCGAATAAAATAATAGCGGGAATGCCGAGGTCGTAGACTTCTTTTGCTTCTTCTACTATTTTGTCTACCGATAGCTGGTAAACTCCGGGCATCGATGTGACTTCTTTAGCAAAAGCTTCCCCCGGTACGGCAAATAGGGGGTAAATTAAATCGCTGGTTGTCAAGATATTTTCCCGTACCATCCGGCGGAGTTGGGGATGGTTGCGGAGGCGGCGGGGGCGGTGAGTTGGAAACATAATGTTTTTTTTACGGTAGATAAAGCCCTGTTTTTGAGGACTCGTGGCGCTTCTTTAAAAGTCTAGAGCTTATTGTTGGCCGATCGCCCTGTACTTAAGTAAAGTTCTGTGAAAGCCTGGATGTCCATTGTTGGTAGTCAGGAATGCCAGTCGTTTCTCGCCCTTGCCGTTCCCAGACTCAGCCCTAACGCTGCTTGTGGGATCGGTTAGTACGGATATCTCGCTGGCTTCACACCTGTAACCAGGCTGCCCAGAAGCGAGAATAGATTGTAAATTATAAATGTATCGAATAGTAACGGTCTTATGTACAAGCAACTAATTTCTTCAAAGATCAAACCGCTTTTGAAATCACTATTTGCGATCGGTCTGGTACTGACGCTAGCCCTCGGTAACGCTGACGGAGCTCTGGCAGCCCGCAGCGGAGGACGCATCGGCGGCGGATCTTTTAGAGCTCCGGCGCGCAGTTACTCATCGCCGAGTCGCACTTACGCGCCGTCGGGAGGGGGCTACTACCCGGGCGGTGGCTTTGGCGGCGGCTTCGGTTTCCCGTTCTTGCTGCCGTTTTTTGGCTTTGGGGGCGGGTTTGGCGGCCTGTTCTCGATTTTGATTTTTATTTCGATCGCTAATTTCCTCGTGCAAAGCTTCCGCCGCGCCGGGGGATCAACTGACGAACTTGGCAACAGCGCCCCCACTACCACCGTATCTGTCGCCCGCTTGCAAGTTGGTTTGCTAGCAGAGGCCCGCGGTTTGCAAGCCGAACTCGACTCTCTAGCGCGCAAAGCGGATACCGATACAGCGGCCGGTCGCGCTCAAGTCGTGCAAGAATCTACTCTGGCGCTGCTGCGGCATCCTGAATACTGGGTTTACGCGGGCGCTGAATCTGTGCAAACTCGCTTGGAAGCAGCGGAAGCTAAGTTTAATCAATTGTCTTTGGCAGAACGCAGTAAATTTACTGAAGAAACGCTCTCGAATTATAACAATCAGCTCCGGCAAGCAGGGAGCAGCAATGTCCTGCCAGGTTTGCAGGAAGATGGTGCGCTGGTTGCTTCTGATTTGAATTCAGATCCCGGGGAATTTATTGTAGTGACGGTGATTGTCGGTACTCAAGGTAAATTGCAATTGCCAGCAGTGAAAAACTCTGAAGATTTGCGCCAAGCTTTGCGTCAGATTGGGGGAGTATCGAGCGAGCAGTTGCTGGCGGTTGAGGTGCTATGGACTCCTCAAGCCAACGGGGACACTCTGACTGCTGACGATATGTTGGCGGGCTATCCTGATTTACGATCGATTTAGTGAGCAAGACTGGGCGCGGAGCATGGTTTCCCGCGCCCGATCCCGTCTCACAAGCTGTGTGGACGAACCCGATTGCTTTAGAGACGGGCATTTCGCGGGATTTGGTGGAGGCTGAGCGAGTTAAAAAAGATGGTTCCACGAATGCTAGTATTGAAAGATTATGATTCAGCGTGATTCATCTGCTATGGGCCCAGCCTGCCCCATAGGGGTTTTGCGAAGAAGTTAGGCAGGATAAAAAAACTGTATTGAGCGAGGACTGCTTCGGAAGAAGTGGCGACCCCGCGCCATCTAAATTTTATATAAAGAAGAAGTGATCGAGAGCTAAAACTTATGGCCGACAGCAGCAGAAAAAAAGCACTTTTTATTTTGAGCCAGTTAAATAATGACGATATCAACTGGATCGTCCAAAAAGGCAAAAAGGAAGTTCTAGATCCGGGCGGGATTTTGATCCATGAAGGGAGACAGATAGATGCGCTCTACATTGTTTTGAATGGGAGTTTGAGCGTTTTAATCGAGGCTGAGGGGACTAGACAACTCGCTAAAATAGCCAGCGGAGAGCTGGTGGGAGAAGTCTCTTTCATCGATGCTCGCCCTCCTTTGGCAACGGTGAAGGCGATCGAAGAAACTCACTTGCTGGCAATTCCGAGGCGGCAGTTAGTAATCAAACTTCAAAACGATATGGGCTTTGCTTCCCGGTTTTATTATGGAATTTCATTGTGTCTGGCAGACAGGATGCGCGGTACGATCAGACATATAGAATACGGTCGCAATATTGAATTAGATCAACCAGAATTTGAACGAGAGGATATCAATCCTAACGTCCTGGAAAATTTGGCTCTAGCTGAGGCTAAGTTTAATTGGCTGAGGGAAAATGTTAAAGCTTGACGAATTTTAAGGCGTTTTTGAGCTGGGTGTGAAAACTTGCCACTTGATACGGTAATTGAGAGATATACGATGTAACCTCTCAACTCAAAAAACAGATGTGAAAACAAAATAGGGGTGGGTTGTACCGGAAATATCGATCGATAACTGCCGGAACTATAAAAACCCGCCCCTGTGCTTTGCCGTTGCAACCTCACGCGCCCAAATGCAACTACCAACCACACAATCTAGATAATTCCCGGCCCTTTGCCGCGGGTGTCTGCTTCCGTGGTCAGTTTTCCTTCCTCGCCTTTTTTATCTTTGACTTCGGCGAGAATTCGAGCGCGTTCTTGGGCTTCGGCTTCTTCTTTTGCTCTCAAATCGCCCGGTTCGTTGATGTACATTTCCGGTTCGATCGCGTAATTGTTAACTAGACCTTCTTTGTCTACTGTATAACCATCTGTAGTGTGAATGCTTTCGTCATCGGTTTGGTCATCAGTTTTTGCACTTTTCTGCTTCCCTTCGGTGGTGGTGTGCATGAAGTTAGCGCCTTCGCGGTCTTGGCGCGCTGCTGTCTCCGCAGGAGTAATGCCCCGGTCGTAGTGGGGGGCTTCCATATTGGCTTCGATTTGTTCGTCGGCCGGTGTTGATTTGCTAACTTCTTCTTTGGGGGGTATTGGTTGGCGATTAGTCATGATTTATTCCTGGGTTATCTTTTCAAAAAGGTCTTTGGCTTATGTTTAAATATTAAGTGTAAGCTAACTCATTAACAAACTATCTTTGGTTATAGTTTGCGAGAAGTTGCGGTTATAGCAGATATTGAAGGAAGAAGCAAGAAAGAATAAGGTTTTAGTTATCTAGGATAGAAGGAAAAAGCAATCTTGCACAAGGGTTTCAGCATTAAGAACGTCCTAACCGTCAGGGCGCTTACTATATTAAAAATACATTTATTGAGTCTTCCTCAAGACTGATAAAATTTCCTCTTCCTTAAGGATTTTAGGAATTCCAACGATTGGACATCTATCTAAAGGTAGATAATAGGAAATTGCAACTTGAGAATTGGTAATGGGGAGAAGGACTAATGACTAATGGCTCATCACTAATGACTAATCACTAATGACTTCTTTTATGCTTCTTTATAGAAGCGGATGATTTCGCGGACGTGGTTGAGAAATTGTCCGTCATCGGTGAGTTGGGCGATCGCACTTTCTGCATCTCTTCTCAGTTTAGTGTGTTCTGCCTGATTTGTCGCTTGCAAAGATTGTAGAGATGCGGATAAAGTAGTTACTTCTCTTCTGATAGCTTCCCGTTCGCGATTTTGGACAGCCACCCACGAATTCGGATTGTCTGAACTTAATTGATTGCTCAAATCTCTAACTGTAGATTCTAATTCTGCAAAGCGGGTGCGGAGTTCGACAATATCTTCGCGGGGGTACAAAAATTGGCTGCGGATAGTTGTCAGCCGCTGGGCTAAATATTGATAACCTCGGATAGCTGGACGCATTACAGTTAACAGCAGTGCAGCAGCAGAACTGAGATAGCCAACAGCACTAATTCCGGTGGCGGCTAGGGCGTAAAGTGCGATCGCGCTAAACAGGTGAAGTGCGATCGCCACAAAGAGCGATCGGCTAACTAATACAGTAACGTATTTGACTTGTTCCTGATCGACAGCAATGTTTTTTTTAGTAGATTCTGCGGCTTGGGCTAAAACTTCTTTAGCTTCAAAATGGATATTCCAGGGAACTGTAACTATCAGCAACAGCCATTCAAAAATAGCAATGGCAATTACCCAATCAATAAGACTGCCAGCGGAGACGTGCAGCCATTGCAGAATGGCAAAAACTAACAATAAAAATATGGCCGTACCCGCACCGAAACCTGCAAAAGTATAATACATAAAGATCGCCTTGGTGGAATGTTGTTTTGATTGTGAGTAACTTGTTTCGCTATGGAGGAATAAAGTGTGACAGTTAAGTGAGCGTCCTATTAATCTCGGTTCATTAGTTAGGAGTAAAAGTGCAGGGCCAGGGTTGCGACCAACCTGTTTTGTCCCACAAATACTTGCTATACCTCAATCGTGGAAGGTAGTTGAGATTTGGGGTAGGTTGTTTAGGTATGGATTCATAAAGTGTGACAGTTAAGAAATCGTCCTATTGAACCCAGTTTATTAGTGATTAATAATACTCCAGGAGAAAAGGGTTTCCCGACGCCTGGTTTGTTCCAGGAACGTACACGGGCTTGAACCCATCCCTAAGAGTTAATTAAATGAAACGGTTTGCTGGTTTGGGAGTGCGTAAGTCCTCACTAATTACTCATTGGCGATTAAGTAGAGCGACACAAAAAAACTTGACAATGTAACAAAATGTAAACGAATCACAACCTCTGCGATTGCTTCATTTCACTCGCTTTTGACTACTTATGTTTTTCGCAGTTCATCTACTTAGTGATCGGGATGAAGTCACTTTTTCCCCAACTCATACCCTTTGAGATTTATTTGAAATTTGAGATGGGTAATAACTGATTATGTATGACTTTGCAGCTTGTGTAGAGTTGCATTCATTTTTTGAACTACTATCACTAACGGCGTTAAACGCTTCTAGCAACGCAGCAATCTCAAAACGCTCCCCTCTATCGATTTTTATTTTCCAGAGGTGCTAAATCACCTGTCGCTGAGATAAACTGATTTGGAAGTAGATCGCGCGTTTTGCAAGTTGCCTCTGTGTAACCGAGACACTGCTACTGCAACCTTTCATAAGCCACAGCAAAATAGGTGCCAAAATTAACTCTACAGTCTCCGATTTCCATTAACTGCGCGTCTACCATCTAAAATCAAAAGTGAGCAGCAAGGACAAACCGATGGCGAACTCAACTCTTGGCCTAGAAAATCAACTTTACGATTATCTGTTATCTATTTCTCTGCGGGAGCCAGATATTCTCGCTTCACTACGGGAAGAAACTGCTAAGCATCCTATGGGTATGATGCAGATAGCTCCCGAACAAGGTCAGTTTATGGAGCTCATGGTGCAGCTTATGGGAGCGACCAAAACCTTAGAAATAGGCGTTTTTACTGGTTATAGTTCGCTGTGCGTAGCTTTAGCGCTGCCTCCTAACGGTCAAATTATTGCCTGCGATGTCAGCGAGGAATATACTACGATCGCACGACGCTATTGGGAAGCTGCGGGCGTTGCTAATAAGATTTCTTTGCAGTTGGGCCCCGCAATAAATACTCTGGACAAACTAATAGCCGAGGGACAAGCTGGAACCTTTGATTTTGCCTTCATCGACGCCGATAAAGAAAATTATGAGGCTTATTTTGAGCGATCGCTGCAACTTGTACGCAATGGCGGTTTAATTGTAATTGACAATGTTCTGTGGTCTGGACGAGTGGCTGATCCTCAAGTACAAGACGAAAGCACCCTCGCCATTCGTAGTTTCAACGACAAATTGCGTAACGATCCCAGAGTTACTCTCAGTGTTGTCCCCATTGCTGACGGGCTGACTTTGGCATTGAAACGCCGTTGGGCTACTCTGATGGAACCTGAACAGCAGAATTAAAGAGTTATTTGCGGTTTGTGGTGGATTTCTAAGGACTCATACCAAAGCAATAAAGAAACCGGATTTCTGAGTCAAGCTTCTGGGATAAAACGGATATTTTTTCATAAACCTCGTTTATGCGCTCAGGACTGTTTTTAATTGCTGCAAACCGCGAAAAAATAACAATTTAAGAATATTATAGCAATCCTAAATCATTTGTGAATTTCTTACTCCCTCCCCGAACCCGCGGGGAGGGTTGGGGTGAGGTAAAAAGTTTACGACTCCTGCAAGGATTGCTATATATCTAAACAACGTAAATAATTGATTTGAGGCGTAACTTCCGGTGTCTAATTTACAACTAAAATTACCAATTCACGAAACTTTTCAATGTACTGTTCAAGGCGAAGGTTACTGGACGGGGACTTTAGTTGATTTTATCAGATTGGCTGGTTGCCCGGTGCGTTGTCCTTGGTGTGACACAGGCTACGCAAATGGGGGCAAAGGTTTGCCGTCTGTGCCACAGTCGATCGTACAATTGCTCGCTCAATTGCAGTCTCCGAGGGTGGTCATTACTGGCGGCGAACCTTTCATTCACCGCGATTTGCCTGAGTTAGTTGAAGCTTTGTTAGAAGCTGACAAGCAGGTGAGTATTGAAACTTCCGGCGCTTGCTGGCAAGATGTTTCCCCGCAGGCTTGGATTACTCTTTCTCCTAAAGAACACGTCAATCCTAAATACCCGGTGCAAGAGCTTTTGTGGACTAGAGCTAATGAAATTAAGTTGGTGGTTAGCACTGGCAAAGAAGTTGAATTTTATCACAAGCATTTGGAAAATAATGTGACTATTCCGGTTTTCTTGCAACCCGAATGGAACTCAAAAAAATCAGCGATTCCCATTATCTTGGAATTGCTGAAACAAAATCCTAGTTACAGGCTATCTTTGCAAACTCATAAGTTTATTGGCGTGCAATAATTTGAGGATTTAGCTAAAGCTATTCGTCAGGTGGGCGGTGCAGAATGGGGAGTGCATCGCCCTACAATCTGTGGAAATATGTGCTAAAATTAAAGCAGCAATTTATGATAATTTGAACGTAATGGAAACCCTAATGGGAAAAGTTATCACAACCCTAGTAATTACGAATCGGCTGGATGAAGGGAAAGCGGAAGATAATCTGATTCCAATCGAGCAAGTCAGATCTGTCACTCTAGAAAATGTTTTGGTGGATACGGGCGCGACAACTTTGTGTTTGCCTAAAGATGTCATTGCCAAACTGGGTTTAAAAATCCTCAAGCAAGTGGTTGTTGAGACGGCAACTGGCATTAGTGAGGCGAGGATTTTTCAAGATGCCAAGATTTCTCTGTGCGGACGCGAAGGGACTTTTGAGTGTTTGGAATTGCCAGAGGGGAAAACGCCACTTTTAGGCGTGATTCCGATGGAAGCGCTGGGAATTGAAGTGGATTTGAAAAATCAAAGATTGAAGGTTTTGCCGGACGGGCCGACGGAAACTTATTTGACAATTCTTTGATATTCTTGAGTTTGGATGCCAGCAATTCGATTGGCAGCGCTAAGATGGTTAAGCACTGTTTTGCACTACTCTCATGTCCCAACGCGCCGAAACCTCAAACAGCCAGCCAAGTGCATCCCGCAACGGGCATAATGTGACGAATTCTCACTCTAACAACCAAAATACGATTCGGGTTCGCGGTGCGAGACAGCACAACCTGAAAAATATCGATCTGGAACTGCCACGCGATCAACTGATCGTTTTTACTGGCGTCTCCGGTTCGGGCAAGTCTTCCCTCGCTTTCGATACAATTTTTGCCGAGGGACAGCGCCGCTACGTCGAGTCTCTCAGCGCTTACGCGCGCCAGTTTTTGGGACAGTTGGACAAACCCGATGTGGACGCGATCGAAGGCTTGAGTCCGGCTATTTCGATCGACCAAAAGTCAACTTCTCATAACCCGCGATCGACTGTTGGCACTGTTACAGAAATTTACGATTATCTCAGATTGCTCTACGGTAGAGCCGGCGAACCGCACTGTCCGATTTGCGATCGCTGCATTGCGCCGCAGACAATTGATGAAATGTGCGATCGAGTCATGGCACTTCCCGACGGCACTCGCTTTCACCTTCTGGCACCAGTTGTGCGCGGAAAAAAAGGCACTCACCGCAAATTATTGTCGAGTTTAGCTGCGGAAGGATTTATTCGCGTCAAAGTTAACGGAGAAATTTTAGAACTTTCGGAAAATATCGAATTAGATAAAAATCTAACGCACAATATCGAGATAGTTGTGGATCGGTTAATTAAAAAACCCGGTTTAGAAGAACGTTTAGTTGATTCTCTGGCAACTTGTTTGCGCCATTCTGAGGGAATTGCGATTATTGAAGAGTTACCGAATGATGAAAATTCCGAACCACAGGGGCCGATCGTATTTTCCGAAAACTTTGCTTGTCCGGAACACGGCGCAGTAATGGAGGAACTTTCCCCCCGGTTATTTTCTTTTAATTCCCCCTACGGCGCGTGCCAGAACTGCCACGGTTTGGGGAGTTTGCGGACTTTTGCGCCGGAGTTGGTAATTCCCGACGAGAAAGCACCTCTTTATTGTGCGATCGCGCCTTGGTCAGACAAAGACAATTCCTATTATCTTTCTTTGCTTTGCAGTATTGCTGATACTTGCGGGTTTGATATCGACACTCCTTGGTATCGATTAAAGCCCGAACACCAGCGGGTGATTTTGTACGGCAATGAGCAAAAGCGCACCGCAGAAAGTAAAAAGCGCGACGGTAGCACTGATTTGAGGAGAGATTTTAATGGCGTGATTGCCATGTTGCAGCGCCAGTACGACGATACTGGTTCTGATTTGATCAAGCAAAAGTTGGAACAGTATCGGGTCGATCGCTCTTGCGAGGTTTGTCAGGGCAAACGGTTGAAACCCGAAGCGCTTTCGGTGCGGTTGGGACAGTACGGAATTGTGGATTTGACGAGCATTTCGATACGCGACTGTCGCGAACGAGTAAATAATTTGGGATTGAGCGATCGGCAATTCCAAATATCCGATTTAGCCCTGAGAGAAATCAAAGCAAGGCTGCAATTTTTGCTTGATGTCGGGTTAGATTACCTGACTTTAGACCGCGCAGCAATGACACTTTCTGGCGGAGAAGCCCAGCGAATTCGGCTGGCGACTCAAATCGGTTCTGGTTTGACAGGTGTTCTCTACGTTTTGGACGAACCGAGCATCGGACTGCATCAAAGAGACAACTTTCGCCTGTTGCAAACCTTAACAAAATTGCGCGATTTAGGCAATACTTTGATTGTCGTAGAACACGATGAAGAAACCATGCGAGCGGCCGACCATATTGTCGATATCGGGCCCGGTGCTGGCGTGCACGGCGGCAAAATTATCTCGGAAGGAAGTTTAGAAAATTTGCTGGCGGCTGAGGGATCTTTGACTGGTGCTTATTTGTCGGGAAAGCGAGTAATTGAAACCCCTAATGAAAGAAGAAAAGGCAACGGCAAAGCTCTCTCTATCATAAATGCGACGCGCAACAATTTAAAAAATATCGATGTGGAAATTCCGCTGGGCAAACTCGTCTGCGTGACCGGGGTTTCCGGTTCGGGAAAATCAACTTTAATCAATGAATTGCTGTACCCGTCGCTGCAACATTATATTACCAAAAAAGTGCCTTTACCACCCGATATGGACGCCCTCAAAACTAAAGGCGAACGCTCTCTAGAGGATGTGGTTGATAAGGTAATTGTCATCGATCAATCTCCCATCGGCCGCACTCCGCGTTCTAATCCCGCTACTTACACGGGAGTCTTTGATGTGATTCGGGATTTGTTTGCCGAAAGCATTGAAGCTAAGGCCAGAGGTTACAAAGCGGGGCAGTTTTCTTTTAACGTGAAAGGGGGAAGGTGCGAAGCTTGCGGCGGCCAAGGCGTGAACGTGATTTCGATGAATTTTCTGCCGGATGTTTACGTGCAGTGTGAGGTTTGCAAGGGTGCACGGTACAACCGGGAAACGCTGCAAGTTAAGTATAAAGGCAAGTCGATTTCTGATGTTTTGAACATGACGGTAGAGGAATCTTTGGAGATGTTTAAAAATATTCCCAGGGCGGGCGCCAGACTGCAAACTTTGGTTGATGTTGGTTTGGGTTACATTCAGTTGGGACAGCCGGCACCGACGCTTTCTGGGGGCGAAGCGCAGCGGGTAAAATTGGCAACGGAACTGTCGCGCCGCGCTACTGGGAAGACGCTTTATTTAATCGATGAACCGACGACTGGTTTGTCGTTTTATGATGTTCACCATTTGTTAAATGTGCTGCAAAGATTGGTGGATAAGGGGAATTCAATTTTGGTAATCGAACACAATTTAGATGTGATTCGGTGCTGCGATTGGGCGATCGATTTGGGACCTGAAGGGGGAGATAAGGGCGGGGAAATTATTGTGGCGGGGACGCCCGAGGAGGTGGCGGCTAATCAGAGGTCTTATACTGGGAAGTACTTGCAAACGGTTTTGCAGCAGCATCCTTTGGGGGAGGCTGTAGTCGTTAGTTAATAGTGAATTATGGCGTGGGATTCCTGTAAGTGAGTGCCACGCCTTTAGTGGAAGTTATCGCTCTAAGTTGAGTAAGCGCGAATGGGAGGTATAAAAACTGGTTGGTGAAGGCCAAAATAATCACGAAATAGCTGACATATTATTGTATCTAACTGAGGGAACGGTTGATTGATTCAACATGGGGAAGGTGATATGGTGATAGCAAGACCTTGTTTTTACGTTAAATAGCACGCTTAGTGATTGAGATCAGTGATATTAATCACATATAAGCAATGATTTATACTATATCCATTTCTACGGGAAGTTAGTATGATTGCTCGATTACTAAAATTACAAATACTATTCCGGTAGTATGAACTATCTAAGAAAAATTTCAGTAAAACTTTTTCATCACTTTAAAGACAGGCTGTCTAATACTGAAAAGAGTATATACCTAATTTTAGCTGCCTCATTAATTATTCCAGTTTCTCAATTAGTTTTTCAATTAATAGTTGAGAACAAATATGTGGTTTGTATTACTATAGGTATAATAGTGCTTACAATTGGTCTTTATCTATACTTAAAGCGACAAAGAGGTGTTAGAGATAATCATAAACTATATGATTTAGAAGATAAAAATAATTCAACTATAAATCATGACATCAACACAGGTGGCGGAAACTATAATGGAGTAATTGGAGGTAATTACATACAAGGTGATTATATAAAAATACAGGACAAGCGTGTAGACATTAGCAAAAATATTACTTCCATTCTTGATGATTTTCGACTTATTCTAACTAAAATGCAAAATCAAGGATATAGTACAGAGCAAGCAGTAACTCAAATGGCTAAGGAGTTAGCCGAAGAGACTCGAAAGAAGCCCTATGTTAAAGGTAAGTTTCATATTGATGAAAAGGCTGATGACAGTGAAGCTTTTGAAAAATTTGTTAAACGTTTAATTATAAGCAACCATCCCTTAAATCAAAAAATACCAATGTATGAAGTTGACTCAGGTTATGAAGGATCAGAAAATTATGGACCAAAAGTTAATTATAAAGGACATACAATTTATTTGGAATCAGACAAAGATGATTGGTGGTATTACAAAATAACTGGTTCCCTGTGTAATAAAAGTGGTAACTCTTTTGACAAAGACTTGGCAATCGATGAAGCAAAAGGGAAGATAGACGAAGCAAGATTTAGTAATTGGTAGATAGAAGTGTGCGACTGTAGCTCACTAATCAATCAGGTTTCAAATTTAAATTCTAATGATAACTTAAGGAGATATCAAGATGAATAACAATGAAAATTGGACTGTTAACACAGGTGGCGGTACTTTCAACAGACATATTCAAGGTAATTACATTCAGGGGAATTACAACGCCGCAGGAAAGCCTCAAAGCTTAGTAGAAGCAGCAAGCGAAATTCAAGCATTAATCAAACAGCTAGAAACAAGTTATCCTAGCGATACACCAGGAAGAGATAAGGTAGTGGCCAAGGAAGTGGTTAAACACCTCGAAAGTAACCCAACACTGAAACAAAAAGTTATAAATGGTGTTACAGAAGGTAGTCTAGCAGCGTTTGAAAAAGCTATCGATAATCCGGCTGGGGCCTTTATTACTGGATTCATCAAAGGCTGGAAGGAATTTAGGTAATAATTTTTTTAAAGATTGGTAGCCAGACTGGTGAATTTGTTATGGCATTAACATCTCATGTTGTTCATAGTGTCGGATGTAAATCCTTGGGTACAATCTAAAAATGGCAAAGGATCTCTTCCACAACACGGTGAAAATCGCCCTACAAAAAGATGGCTGGAAGATTACCCACGATCCCTACCAGTTACGCTATGGTGTTGCTGATGTCTACATCGATCTTGCAGCCGAAGAAGCGATCGCCGCTGAAAAAGAAGGACGTAAAATAGCTGTAGAAGTCAAAAGTTTCGCAGGTGGCTCCACCATTTCTGAATTCCACACCGCCCTCGGTCAATTCCTCAACTATCGCATTGCCATCGAAGTCTCTAGCGAACCAGAACGTATACTCTATCTGGCAGTGCCCACTGATACCTACCAAATGTTTCTCAGATTTGAACCCGCCAAAACTGTCATCGAACGTTATGAAATCCGACTAATTATTTACAATCCAACTCGTGAGGCGATCGACCAATGGATAGACTAAACGAATACCGCAAAATTGTTTGTGACTTTCTCGAAGACTTTTCTAAAAATGACGCAAATGCTCAGTTAATCTTCGATATCGCCCGCGATCGATACCTCGTTATGCACAACGAATGGCGCGAGGAATATCGCATCTATGGGTGTGCCATGCAGCTCGATATCATTGAAGATAAAATCTGGATTCAACACAACAGTACCGAAATCTACATCGATCGAGAACTGATTCAACGTGGCGTGTCTCCTCAAGATATCATTCTTGGGTTTCGCTCCCCCAGCATCCGAAAACTCCTTGCCGCCAACTCTTGCTAGAGACAAAGGTTGGGAACAGTTAGATGGATAAGTAGTTAGACAGAATAAATTACACAAAATAGAATCTGAAATTCTCTTCCCGTAAGCTTTGCAACATTATATATAGCAAGTCTATTTGAGTCATGAATGTAGAACCACCTGCAACGCTTGTAATCATTGAATCGATTGTTTACAAATCAAATGGTTTTGCTATATGTGTAAATATTTCTGTCTCGGTTTTCGCATATATATTTTATGCTCGATACCCCAACTGTCACAAAGCAGAATCTGGGATTCAAAATTAACTATCTTGAATAGTGGGAGACATCGCCATATTTTGTGCTTGTTGCTGCATGAATTCAATGTCCGATCGCGACCAAGTGCGAGGCCCGCTGCACTGATGAGCAATTAACAGCCCCCACAGTCCTTTGTTCGTTAAAATAGGCACAACTAAATTGGCGCGAACTTTCAGGCTACGCAGAAAATCTCGGTGGCATTGGTGAATTGGTTCTACTTCAATATCTGTAATTGCTCTAACTCTGCCGGCTTCGTACAAAGCAGCGTATTCGTCGTTAAAACATTCGTCTGGCCCTGTTGAACCCAAGATTGAGAGTTCGATCGCACTCAACATCTCGTAAGTCACTCGACCTTGCCACTGTCTGTAAAAATAGTACAGTACGGCGCGATCGCTCTGCAAAAGTTCTCGAATGTCGTAGAGGGATTTTTCAACTAATACGTCGCGCTTTAGACGATCTGTCAAGCGGTTAACAATGTTTTGCAGCCGATCGCCCGACATAGTATTAACTCCTTTAATTCCTAGTACACTCGCCAGATATTAATTATTAAACTTGCACAATCACCACACCTCAAATTGTTGCGCTTCGGCATTTTCGCGCGCTTGAAAATGAGGAATTTTTGGCTTAACAGTTGTCTGGAGGCCAGCGACATTATACTATTATTTTGACAGAGATAGCAATCTTTTTGGGAAACAGGCGATCGCCTCGGGCCCCGCAAGCTAGGGATTTTTTGGTGCGAAGAACTACCGGCGGGACGCCGCTTCCACAAATGAACAGGAAAGGAAGAGTTTACAAGTGCTGGGAGAATTGCTAGATATGCCTAAAGTTGGTTCCTCTTCAAGAGAGGAACTGCTACGATATCTCGATAGCGAGAGGAAGCATCAAATATGTCTGTGCTAGAAGCTGCTTGGAAACACGAATTTATCCCTACGAACGGCATTAAACTGCACTATGTCACTCAAGGTTCTGGGCCGCTGATGCTGATGCTGCACGGATTTCCTGAATTTTGGTATTCTTGGCGGCATCAAATCCCGGAATTTGCATCAGATTATAAAGTAGTCGCTGTAGATCTCAGGGGTTACAACGACAGCGACAAACCTCACGATCAATCTGCTTACGTGATGGCAGAGTTTGTGCAAGATGTCAAGGGAATTATTCAGGGTTTGGGATACGAAAGTTGCGTCTTAGTTGGTCACGACTGGGGAGGCGCGATCGCCTGGAGTTTTGCTTATGCTTATCCCCAAATGGTGGATAAATTAATTGTGATGAATCTACCACATCCGGCAAAGTTTGCTGAAGGGTTACGCACTCCTCAACAATTGCTGAGGAGTTGGTACATCTTTTTATTTCAGTTGCCAATTTTGCCGGAGTTGTTAATTCAGTTGGGCGACTATCAGGCAATTTCTGCTGCTTTGGAAGGTATGGCAGTGGACAAAAGCACCTTTACCCCCTCAGATATCGAAGCTTACAAAGATGCGGCGGCCAAACGGGGCGCTCTGACTGCTACTATCAATTATTACCGCAATATTGCTCGCGGATTTCTCGATCGCCAGAATTGGAGCGTGCTGCAAGTTCCGACGCTGATGATTTGGGGAGAAAATGATGCCGCCCTCGGCAAAGAGTTAAGCTATGGAACCGCAGATTACGTCCGGGATTTTCAGATTCATTACATTCCTAATTGCAGCCACTGGGTACACCAGGAACAGCCGCAGTTAGTGAATCGGTACATGAGAGATTTTTTGGCAAGTAAGTTCATTTAATATCATATCCAGTTTGATCGGAATGCTACTGAGCCTGGGAGTAGGACGATCGCGATTCACTCGGAAAATTATTATTCTCATGCCAGCAGAGACATTCACCGACTGCTGATGCCCTCCGTCGTGCGCCCGCTCATTTCGCTGGGGTGAATGCGGTAGATTGCAATTACCTCCGCACGTCCCGGCGAGTCAATCCAGGTGCGATTGATGGCGGGTGAAAGTGTGGGGTTGTGTTGTTTGACCAATTGCATCACGCGATCGATGTCTTGGTGTTCCGTGAGGCGTGATGATCGCCAGTTCACATTAAATATAATCTCTGGTATAAAAATATAAACTCTCCAAAAAGATGGAAGGTAAAATGATATAATTTTTGACATTCCCAACATAAAAAATTGGGAGTAAGCAAATCAAATCTTCACAGTCAGTTTTTATGACACCAGACATCTTGGCAGCGCAGCAGCAAAGAAATCACCGCATAATTGTCTGGGTACTGATTGGTCTGACGCTGCTGGGACTGGCATCCCGCCTTTATTTGGCGTGGCGCACCAACCAAACTCTCCCCGATACCCCCGCCCGTCTGACGGGCGACGAACCGGGCTATGAGGGTTTGGCATACTGGTTGCTGAAGGGTCATTTTTTTGAGTGGCCGGGCAGGACGCCAGTTTATCCCTTTTTTGTGGCTGGATGCTATGTAATTTTTGGTCGCTCTCCCGCATCTGTAGTCTACGTACAAGCTTTTTTGGGAGCGACAACCATACCGCTAACTTTTATCCTGGCACGGCGTTTTACTGGCGCTCAAAGTTCCTTAGTAGCGGCTGGATTAATGGCCATAGATCCCTCCCTCATTTTTCATGTCAGGCGGTTGCAAACAGAGATTTTATACACGCCTTTAATACTTTTAACCGTGCTGGGTTTGCTGTGGGCATTGGAACAGCCGCAGTGGCAAAATTTTTCATTAGCAGGTGCGCTGTTGGCAATTACGAATCTTTGTCGGCCGACAGGGATGTTGCTTCCAGCAATTGTGCCACTATTGATGCCGCGCCAATGGCATTTTAAGCGCAAGATAGCTTTGTTTCTTGCTTATTTAAGCGCAATTATTATCATTACTGCACCTTGGACTTACCACAATTATCGAACTCACAAAACTTTTTTGATTTACAGCGTTTCTACGGCGCTCCTGTGGCAAGGAAGTCCCGAGTTTTATCATTTGGCTTTTGAAAAATTGCCAAAACGCCATATTGTTCAGATTTGGCAGGAAGAACTCAATCCGGCTAGGAATGGGGGACACGATGCTTTTACAATTGAGGGCGATCGCTATTTTACCAAACGGGCGATCGCTTCCATCCTCCGCGAGCCTGCTGTCTATCTCTGGTATTGTTTGCAAAAGGCAGTTTTTTTCTGGTTGGGAAACCCTATAAGTGACTGGCCTTATCAGGATCTGTTTAATGTGAAGGCAATGCGACTATTCTTTTCGCCGCCACGGATAGTCGGCATTTTAGCTGCGCGAAATTTGCCTGTATTTGCTGCTTTGGGCATGATAGTTTTGCGACCTCGCTGGCGGGAGTTTTTGCCGCTGTTGCTAGTCTGTGCCTATTTTACTGTGATTCATGCGCTCACTTTTACAGAAGTTCGGCACAGCGAGCCGCTGCACCCGATTTTGGCGGTCGTAATTGCTACGGCGGCGGGAGAACTTCAGCGTCGCTTGAAGTTAATTAGTCAGTAGGTATTAGGCAGTTTGTCATGAGTTATTAACCCACTGTTCTCAAAAAGAATTATTCGGAATTTTACCATGGCCATTTTAATGGCTCTTGGCATAGGGTTGTTCAGCGTCACGACCACTTTTGCTCAAAACATCGAAACAGTTAAATTTTCCGGTACTGCTGCGGGTTGTTAGCACTCGCTACATCGGTGCACTCGAGGGCCATATCAATTTCGACATCAAAGATTTGCAACATTTGGGAATTAATACTTACCGCATTTACGGCAGGAGGTCCCGGTGGGAACCCGAAGATGATGATGCTAAATACGGCTGGCCAGAAATATCCCAAATTCAGGCAAATCCAAATATAATTAATTGGGCGCATTGGGATCAGATTATGACTAATCCGCCCCAGGGTAGCGATTATTGGTGGTCTGGAGAACCCGTTACAGTTTGGCAAGGCAATGCCAAAACTATTTTTAATAGTCTCAAACAAGCAAATATTCGCCCCGTGGCGAGTATTCGGAATGTAGATAATTGCTGGAATCCGAGTTGGGCGCTGCAACTGAATCCGCCGCGCACAGGAGAAGATTGGAACGAGTGGTGGGAACAGGTTTTTGCTACGGTTTAGTGGCTGAATGTTCTCAATGATTACCGCGTTGATGATTGGGAAATTCACAACGAACCGGATAATCGGGATCAGGGCTGGGGCGGGACTAAGGCTGACTATTTTGAATTGGTTAAGGTGGCAAAAGATGCGATGATCGAGTTTGTTTATAAAACTTATTTGCCCGATCGCACTTACCGCATCCACTGCCCGAAAACCGTAGGAGGCAGCAATTTGCCGGCTAGTGCTTTGCAGGAAATACCCAATTATTTCACTACAGTCAATGTCCACAACTACGATGCAGATATTTCTAACTACACCCGCAAAGTGCGCGGCTGGACGAACGGTACTGTCCGCGCTAACTCGCAGCTTTGGGTAGGAGAATGGGGAAGTTACGAGATTAGCTACGGCGATTTATCTTTAGCTTTAAATTTGATTAAGAATTTGATTCGAGGTTCCCAACCGGGGGATAATTATATTGACGGCAGTCACATATTCTGTTTGTACGACTGGGGAAAGCTGGGACAGGCGGAAGGTTTGCTAGGGGACGGGGGAAAACGGCGCGCGGGCTACTATGCTTTGCGGATGAGAATTAGGGCTTTGCAGGGCGGGAAAGCTACCTTTTTTCCTATCACTAACAGTTCGGATTTAATGGCACTTGCTACTCTTGATGCTAGCAAGAATGTTTACTTGCTGGTTGTCAATGACCGAGCAACATCTTACACTGTTAATGCAGATATTTCGGAGCTGATAAAAACTGGTAATGGCACGGTGCGGGAGTTCAGTTCTAAAACAATGGATGAGGTTGTTGGTAGCTTAAGGCTCAAGGGCTGCAATGCGAGTTTTGCACTGGCGGGGAACAGCGCTATTCTCATCAAGTTCGATCGGCAGAATTGAAGCTCAAATCATCGGGGCCCTAATTGGGATAAGATAGAATTAGTTATGCTCAGAATTATTTATTTTCTGCCTGTTTAGCCCTGGAACCCTGAAACCCTGGAACCCTCGAACCCCTAATTGCACAGTTGCCATACCTAAGTCGTCCTGTTGTGATTCCCCTCCTGTCGCTGGTAAATTGGTAGCGTGCAGGTATCTTGCCTCAAACAGAATGCGAGCGAGAGTTCCGTTGAGGGGCAGAAAGTAGGGTGCAGTCTAGACAATCGCAGAAATTCTTGCTCGTAAACCCGCAGCAGTTAGGCTAAGCGAGGAGTTACCCGCCCGCCTTCATCTGGGCCCTCTGGCAGATAGCATTGGTTCTGAAAGTCAGAAGCCGTCAATTATCAGGATATGGCACGGAATTAATTTTAAATGCCAAGATGCTGGAAGTAGGGGTGAGTTTAATCGTACAGAAACTTTGAGCGCGCTTGGAAATCTCGCGGACAAAGCCTCTCAATCAATCTGCTGCTTGCGATCGGGTTTTTCCAACAAATATCACTTTTATGCCCCCTGATGTTTATTCCCTCCCTCAGTCAGGTCATCAACCGCAATCCCCTCACCGTCACCCCTGAGACGCCCATAGAAAAGGCGATCGAGCTGATGAGTAGCACAGGAGCCAGTTACGTCCTCGTGGTAGAAACACGCGGGAATTCTCAACTCGGAAATCCCATGAACGGAACTTCCCCACAATCGCGGGAACAGTCGGGTTTCTACAACGGTGTACCGCGTGCGTTACACGCAGGAGGCAACGGGCTGCCTCACAACGGCTCAAAAGCTCCCTATCCGACGAGCAGCCAGACAGTGCTGGGGATTTTTACAGCGCGAGATATCGTACAGCTAAATTCCATCGGCGCTGCTTTGAGGGGATTTGCGATCGAGCAAATAATGATCCGAAGCGTAACTGTAGCCCGAGAATCGGAAATTCCCGACTTTTTTGCCTTAGCAAATCTCCTGGAGAAAAATCAGATCAGCCATTTGCCCGTCGTCAGCGACACTGAAGAACTTGTCGGTTTAATTAGCTCTCAAAGCTTGGTGCAAATGTTGCAGGGAATTGGGGAATCGACACCAAAAGCAATTAGCAGCGCTTCGCCACCGGCGGCTTTCGCGTTCCCTCCGCCGCTGCCAATTCTGAATCAGAAATTAGAGCTACCCGCAAGTTTAATTAAACTTTATCAAATCCCTCAAATAGCAGGATCGCGAATAATTCACGCTCCTTCTAATTCTTCGGTTCGCTATTTGGCGCAACTGATGTTTAGACACAATGTTAGTTATGTATTAATCACTGAAACCCCCGATCAACACTCGACTGGTGCGGCTCACAATTCCAAATTTACAAATCCCAACATTCACAAACTGGTTGGGGTGGTAAGTTCGCGGGATATTGTGCAGTTGCAGGCGCTGGGAAGAGACTCTAACAAAATTAAAGCGGGAGCAATTTGCAGCAGTTCGCCACCGCTGGTGCGATCGCACTCTACACTCGAAGCAGCCGTCGCCCTGCTGCAAAAACACTACTGCCAGTTGCCTTTATTAGTCATTAACGAAACAAATCACCCGATCGGGATTATCAATCCTAAAACTATCCTTTTACAAGCGCTGGATTCAAAATCTCTGCATTCTGGCTTGATCGCTTTGCAGCGCCAGCTAGAATCTAGCAACGCTCAATACAAAAAACTCTCTGCAGAAATACAGCGGACTGCAGCAAATAGCCACGAGGTGGCTGAAATTTCTCACCACAGTTTCGTAGAGCAGCCAAATCTCCCCCCTCCAGTCAACAATCAGGGGATTTGGGACTGGAATCTCGAAACAGATGAGTTTTTTTATTCCGCGCGGTGGCAAGAAATGCTGGGCTACCAAGAAGGGGAAATCTCGAATCGCCGATCGGAATGGTGGAGTCGCATCCACCGAGATGATATTGACTCAGTAAAGGGAGCTTTAGAAGAACACTTCGCCCAAAAGACACCGGATTTTGCAGCAGAATATCGGATGTACTGTAAAGACGGCAGCACTGTCTGGGTGCTGAACCGTGGTCAAGTTTTACGCAGCGCTACTGGCAAACCGCTGCGGGTAGTAGGAACTCATACAGATATTACTCTAAACAAGCAGTTTGAAGTCAAAAACCGCGAGCATGATCGGGAGCAGTTCCAACTATTTGACTCTTTGAAAGCAACAGTAATTTTCCACATAGATGCGGCGGGGGTTTGGAAATTTCTCAACCGCGCTTGGACGGAAATTACGAATTTTTCGGTTTCCGAAAGTTTGGAAACTAATTTTGTAGAGTGGGTGCATCCAGATGAGCGCGAGCAATGTGCAAATTTATTGGAGTCTTTGCTGTCGGGGAAGTCGGAATTTGAACGGCGAGAACTGCGATTTAAATCCAAGTCGGTTTCGGGGAAAAACTCCTTGGGAATTCACACTAATTCCGGCTTTGTTTCCGTGGAACTATTTGCCCAACTCCGCCGGAATTCCCAAGGCCAAATAGCGGGAATTTTCGGGACTTTGCACGATGTCTGCAACCGCCTCGAAGGAGTTGAGGATCTGCGGGAAAGCGAGCGGGCAATTCGATCGCTCTACGAGGTAATGGTGACCTCGGAAGGATCTTTTGACGATCGAACGATCCGGTTGCTGGCAATGGGCTGTAGTCAGTTTGGGATGGATATCGGGCTGTTGGGCAGGGTTTTGGGCGATCGCTACGAAGTGATTGCGGCTTATGTACCGGAAGATTTTCCCTTTGGATTTGCTAAAGGAGACGGTTTTGCTTTGAGCAGAACCTTTGAGCGAGAGGTTTTGCGATCGAGCGAACCTATTTCTGTCGAATCAGCCGGCACTACTCAGTGGCGGAACCACCCCGCTTACAGCGTCCGCAAGTTGGAGGCTTTTGTGGGGACGAAGGTAATAGTGCAAGGGCGGATTTTTGGCACTTTGAGCTTTACTTCCCGCACCACTAAATCTCCTTTTAAACCGCTGAATTTTGAAATTTTAAAGTTGATGGGCAATTACATCGGCGCAGAAATTGCCCGCGAAGAGCGAGAGCGAACTTTGCAACGTCAGTACCAGCGCGTTTTACTACTCAAACAAATTACTCAAAAAGTGCGATCGACCTTAGACACTCAAGAAATTTTTCAAACTACCGCCACCCAAATCGGCCGCGTATTTGGTGTCAATCGCTGTACAATTCACACCTATCTTTCCGAACCTTATCCCCACCTTCCTTGCGTCGCAGAATACTTAGAACCAGGTCACGAATCGGCTTTAGATTTAGAACTTTCTGTTACTTATAACCCCTACACAGAAAAACTCCTCGCTGAAGATATAGCCCTGGCATCTCCCGATGTGTTTGCCGATCCTTTGCTGGAATCTTCGGGGCCGATGTGTCGCCGCATCGGATTAAAATCTATGTTGGCTGTTCGCACTTCCTATCAAGGAGAACCGAATGGAATTATTACTTTGCACCAGTGCGATGCAACTCGCCAGTGGAATCCCGACGAAATAGAACTGTTAGAAGATGTTGCGGCTCAAGTTGGAATTACCTTAGCTCAAGCACAACTTTTAGAAACGGAAGTTCAGCGACAGCGACAGTTAGCCGAGCAAAATGAAGCTTTGGATCAAGCACGACAAGCGGCAGAAGTTGCTAATAGAGCTAAGAGCGAATTTTTAGCGACTATGAGTCACGAAATCCGCACTCCGATGAATGCGGTCATCGGGATGACCGGCTTGCTGCTGGATATGGAACTAACTCCTGAACAGCGGGACTTTGTGGAGACAATTCGTACCAGCGGCGATGCTTTGCTGACTATTATTAACGATATTCTCGACTTTTCCAAGATTGAATCTGGAAAATTGGATTTGGAACGCAGCCCGTTCGAGCTGCAAAACTGTATAGAAGAATCTCTGGAATTACTGGCTCCTAGAGCCTCAGAAAAAGGTTTAGAGCTGGCTTACTTTATTGATGATTCTGTTCCGAAAAACATTTTAGGAGATGTCACGAGGCTGCGCCAAATTTTGGTAAATCTGCTGGGCAATGCAGTTAAGTTTACAGAATCTGGAGAAATTGTGGTGTGCTGTACGGCTAGGCAAATTGAACAGGTAGCTGCTAACAGTTCGCCAGATAAAATTAATATTCTAGCGCCACAACCGCTAGCAATTAACCAGGGCGAGTTAGCACGTAGCAGACAATACGAGATTCAATTTGCTGTCCAAGATACGGGAATTGGCATTCCGCCAGACCGGATGGATCGCCTGTTTAAAGCTTTTTCGCAGGTGGATGCTTCGACAACGCGACATTATGGCGGGACGGGTTTGGGACTGGCTATCAGCCAGCGTTTGAGCGATATGATGGGCGGTACAATGTGGGTTGTCAGCCAGGTTACTCCCGGAAGTTCTAAGTCTCAACCGGCCGTTTCTGCGATCGGACAAAGTATCGCTGGGAGGTCGCCTGCAGAATTTACTTCGCCGTCGATGTCGGGTTCGGGTTCGATTTTTTATTTCACGGTGACTGCTGAAGCGAATGACATCCGGGCTGAGGAAAAAAGGCCGGAATTTGCCGCTGGTAAGCGCTTGTTAATTGTTGAGCATCATGCCATTAATCGGCAAGTTTTGATCCGGCAGGCAGAGTCTTGGGGAATGATACCCGTGGCTGTAACTTCGGGTGCTGAGGCTTTGGAAATCATCAAAGGAAACTCGCCGCTCGATTTAGCTATTTTGGCGATGAATCTACCAGATATGGACGGTGTGGCTTTGGCTGTGGAGATTCGGAAATTTGAGCTGAGCAATTTGTCCGGTGGCGACGGTCTAAATCCGAATGTCAGCGTTAAAAACCATCGCAAAATAGCACTACCTTTGGTGCTGTTTACTTATTTAAGTAAGGCAGAAGTTTGGAAAAAACTTGAAACTACAGAGGTACATTTTTCTGCTTTTTTAACTAAGCCTTTAAAACAGTCCCAGTTTTATAATGTGTTGCTGCAAGTTTTTGGATATGTTACTGGCAGAAGCGGTAGGGGAGAAGTTTCAAATGTGGTGACTTTGACTTCGGGATTGAAGTATTTTGAAAATTCTCAAGAACAGCACCGCGTGCAGCGGACGCCTGCTGTTTTGAGGCAGGTTGCGGCGAATTCAGCCGGACAGGATGCAACTAATTCTAGTCAAATTCGGATTTTGCTGGCTGAGGACAATGTGGTGAATCAAAAAGTCGCTACCCATTTGCTAGACAGGATAGGATATCGGGCAGATATTGCAGCTAATGGGTTGGAGGTTTTGGAGGCGCTGAAGCGGCAATCTTACGATGTTGTGCTGATGGATGTGCAGATGCCGAACATGGATGGGTTGGAAGCGACGCGCCGCATTTGTCAGGAATGGCCTGCTAACAAGAAGCCGAGAATTATTGCGATGACTGCTAATGCGATGCAGGGCGATCGCGAAAAGTGTCTGGAAGCAGGTATGGACGATTATATTACTAAGCCGGTGCGCCGGGAAGAGTTGGCGATCGCCTTGAGCAAGTGCTCACCTCTGATTCGGGATGAATTGGATGCGGTTACTGAGCAAAACAATCAAGATATTGCTGATCAAGTTGACAGTGATGCTGCGGCATCTTCCAGCGTTCAACCGGGAGGCGATTCGCCGATTGACTTTCATATTTTGCAAAATCTCCGCGAGCTAGATGATGATGAAGACCCAGATTTTTTGGGGGAGCTGATTAAGATATATTTGGTAGACGCACCGCAACATTTAGAAACTATTAAGGAGGCTATTTTTCTGGGCGATGCTGATAGTTTGAAGCTGGCTTCTCACACGCTGAAGTCGAGCAGCGCTAATTTAGGAGCGGTGTCTTTTTCTGCTGTTTGCAAGGAGTTGGAGTATATGGGTCGCGTGGCGGTTGAGTCTGGAGGGGAACAGGTTTTTGATGTGAGTACGGCGCGCGATCGCCTGTTGGAAGCTCAAGCGGAGTGGGAAAAGGTGCGGGCGGCTTTTGAGACGGAATTGGAAACGGGGAAGTTGCGATCGCAAATAGGGTAATTTGTTATATCAATTCCGGTTGCACTCCTCCGGAATTGTTGGCTGTTGACTGTTGACTGTTGACTGTTTGAACAATACCGATGCAACCGGAAACGATATTATTTGTTATTTGTTGGTTTTTGGTTGTTAGTTGTCAGTTTCAATAACCAATAACCACTGCCCAATGCCCAATGCCCAATGCCCAATGCCCATATTTAACTTTCACCTAAATATGCTTTGCGAACAGTTTCATTTGACTGCAAATCACTAGCAGTACCAGCGACTACAACCTGACCGGTTTGGATGACATAGCCGCGGTGGGCTACACTTAAAGCCATGCGGGCGTTTTGTTCCACCAGTAAAATAGTTGTTCCTTCAGCATTAATATCGCGGACGATCGCAAAAATTTGACTGACTAACATCGGTGCCAATCCCATACTCGGCTCGTCTAATAATAACAAGCGGGGGCGCGACATCAAAGCCCGGGCGATCGCCAACATTTGCTGTTCGCCGCCGCTGAGAGTTCCCCCTTTTTGACTAATTCTTTCTCGCAAACGAGGAAATAAATTTAATGCTTTTTCCATATCCGACTTGATACCGAGAGTATCGTTGCGGAGATAAGCACCCATTTCTAGGTTTTCTTGCACCGTCATTCGCGGAAAAATCAACCGCCCTTCGGGACTTTGAGAAATCCCCAAACGGACGATCGCCTCTGTAGATAGTGCTTCTAAAGGCTTTCCCTCAAATAATACAGTGCCTTGGCGCGGGCGCAGCAGTCCTTGAATCGTGCGGAGAGTAGTCGTTTTCCCCGCCCCGTTGCTGCCGATTAATGTCACAACTTCTCCCTGCGAGACTGTTAGCGATACTCCTTTGAGAGCGTGGATATTTCCGTAGTACGTGTGAATGTCTTTAATTTCCAACATAATTACTCTTTCGGCCTTGTGCTTTATTGTATTATCCCGACTAATTATAAAATTTTATTGCATTTATTTAAAATCTAACTTTTTTAGAGTAAGCAGTAATTTTACTTATATTAACACCCGCTCTAGCTCCCATACAATGTATTTTTAGTAGCTGTTGCGACCAACTTTACAGAATTTTTACTTAAACACAAGATTTCTTGACACTAGCTTTACAAAAATCTCTAAGTAAATAGGTAGTATCAATACGTAAGCCAAACCAACCGCTACAAGTGACCAATAACAGCACTTTAAATTTTTCAATTTTCAAATTTAAGGAGATTTACCATGAAATTCAATCACAGTATCGGAGCGATCGCATTTTTATTAGCAACTCCTTTAGTAACCAGCTTGAGTGTAGGTGTAGCGCCCAGCCGGGCTGCCACAATAGCAGGTTCTGCAGCAGCAGTAATGATTGACAACTTCAGTCACAGACCGACTGAGACAGGTACATTTACTAACACTTACGCTGGGACAATAGCTAACACCGGTTCAGTTACTAGCAAAGCGAACGCTAATGCAGTTTTTCTATCTAACTGTCACGAATTGCTGGCAGCAAATCTCTCGAAAAGTGGAGTCATAGGCAGCGGGAATAACTATTCCGGTTTAGCCCAAAGTCAAGCAGCAGTGATCGGCGACTTCTTCATTAGACCTCTTGCGAAAGTCTCAGGCGATCTCTAATTTAGTCTTTAAAGAAAGTTCATAATTATAAATGCCAG
>NZ_JAUBPS010000068.1:0-30839 GCF_036700865.1 Microcoleus sp. S13C4 | reverse complement strand
ATTAATAATTAAGTGGGGTCGTAAAATCAAAAATAAGGGCAATGCGTGTATCACAGTTTAAATGTGCAACAGCTTAACTAAGGAATGGGAGTTTTTGCTAGCCAATCAAAGTGCTAAGGATGCAAATTCGTTTAATAAATATATACAAACCTCGACCGGAGTGTTGGTGATAGAAACAGACAATCGGTTACTAAGTTTGGGAAGCATGCTTTTCCCCAGTTTGTTTTTAGTTATTGGTTTTGGAAAATTTTCTGGTATCTTGCGTTCTTTTATTGTTGAAACTTATTTTTTTGACAAAAATGTAAGTACCTTAACTATAAAGAAAAAGGGAATATGGGTGAATGAAGTTGCCGAACGATCGCTCAGCGAAATTTCTGAAGTCAAATTAGAAACAATATACGGCGAAAACGGTATTTTATACGAGGTGCGTTTGCTAATGAATGGAGGACATACCCTATCTTTAGGCGGTAGCTCGAATCAGAAAAAGCAACAAAAAATGGCTGATTTGATTCGCAGCTACCTCGACGCGTGCTCGCCCTGAATCAAGACATCGACATCAACAGCGAGCCGGAAATTTTTGCAAAAAATGTCAATTAATTAAACGGGAGTTGATACCTAAAATGAAAATCATTCAAAAAACCGAATATATTCTAAAGCTTAAAAAGGGAATAAATCTTGTTGGTCTGCTATTTCCTGCTGTATGGGTGACAGGATTTTCAGGAATACCCTTGTTAATGATACTTCTCACGATGTCCTCTTCTGGAGTGGAAAGACTTTCCTGCAAAAAAATTGAGCCGAAATTCGCAACTTGCGAAATCAGCACATCAAGTTTGATGGGATTCGTGAAAGGGGAATTAGAGTCCATAGAACAAGTTAAGGAAGCTAAAATTGAGACAATAAATAGTACCGATAGCGAGGGCCACTCAACTTCTGTGGACAATGTATTTCTCGTAACCAACCAAGGGAATGTTCCGCTATCTTACCAAACTGCTAAAGATGCAGAGTTGTTCAATAAATATATACAAACCTCTGTCGGTAAATTCGTAATAGAAAAAGATAATCGATTATCAAAATTAGGCTCGATACTTTTTCAGGGCGGTTTTGTCGTTATTGGTTTCGCTACAATATATTTTGTGTTCCATCCTTTATTCAGTGTTGAAACTTACATTTTTGATAAATATGCAAGTATCCTAACTATTAAGAAAAGGGGGATAAGGGTGAATGAAGTTACCGAAAAATCCCTCAGTGAAATTTCTGAAGTCGAATTAAAAACAGTTGAAGTGCAGAAAACAGAACATATGGACAGCTATACCTGCTACGAGGTGCGTTTGCTAATGAATGCGGGAGATACCCTATGTTTAAGCCGTAGATTGAATCGGGAAGAGCAACAAAAAATGGCTGATTTGATTCGCAGCTACCTCCACAGGCGATCGCACTGAATCAAGATACTTGCTAACGGGCGATCGCTTCGGTGATTCTTTGCTAAACATCCTTCGCGATTACTCGAATCATCTCTATTAGCCGTCGATTGTGAAGATTCTGTAAAGCTCGGCTGCGGTGCTTAAAGACTGTAAAACCCTGGGGATTCGCAGCTACCTCGACGGGCGATCGCTTAAATCAATAACCAACGATAAATAACTGAAAGCTATCTTAAACCTAGTCGCAGGTAAACTCGCGACAGTTGTTGTCTGTCAGAAATTTTAGTGCTAATCTATTAGAAAAATAAAAGGGGTCATGGCAAAGGACGACTTCAAATAATATATAAGTTAACAATTCGGCTCATCCGGGTCAGGAAGTCGATCTTTAGCCTCATTTTTGGAATCAAAAGGTGAGACAAATGAAAATAATCAAGCAAACAGCAAGTGAATTAATAATTCAGACTCAAAGCATATTTGATTTTTGGTTGCCTAGTTGTTTATTCATGGCCTTTGGACTGTTCGGGCAGGCTTTTGACTACCAGAAAGCAACCCTGAGCTGCCAGCGATTGCAGGCAAAACAAGGCAGTTGCCAGTTGGTGCGATCGAATTTACTCGGATCAAACACCCAAGAAATTCAGCTTGCTTCTTTGCGGGGAGCTAAAGTTCAAAGATGTGGCTATAAAACCAGAGTTGTACTTTTGACTTCTGTTGGCCATGTTCCTTTCACTGCTAACTCCACTAATTGGGGAACCCAAGACGCTGTTGCTTCTGACATCAATTTTTTTGTTAAAAATGCAAAAGATCGATTGCTGCGCTTAAGCCCAAACGATAACTGGTTGGGACGGACAGGAAGCATATTTTTGCTCGCAGCAGTCGGAGCGATCGTCTTGAGAAATAATGAACTCTACAGCTTCGATGGAACTTTAAACACCTTGACTGTTAAACAGCGGGGTTTGTTGGCACGTAAAGTAATGGAATACTCTCTGTGCGAGATTTATGGCGTGGAAGTCGATCGAACAAAAGATCGGCAGAATGACACTTGGTACGAAGTCAGACTATTAGTTTGTGGAGGATCTCGCCTATCCCTGCCCAACACGATGAGTCCCTACGAGCAAGAACAAATCGCCAAAGCGATTAACAACTATCTGCACGAGCAAAAATAACACAAAATAGCCGATCGCGATCAACCCGATTTCTCAAGGTTGCAGACTTACGCAGAAACCGGGTTTTTTAGCAAAATCTCTCGTAGAGTGCGATCGCTTCCGTTATAAAAACCCGGTTTCTTTGGTATCCAGTGCGAAACTCGCGATTGGGTGGCAACCGATCATCTAAAAAGTGAAAAATCGTTCACTTTTTTGGTTCTTCTAACTTCCAGCCTGGCTTGACAACTTGCCGGGAACGGGCAACTACTAAACAGTCATTCGGTACATCTTCTGTCACCACAGAACCCGCTGCTACAGTAACATCTTCTCCCAAAGTTATCGGTGCAACCAGCACGCTGTTAGAACCCGTTTTACTCCGATCGCCTATTTGAGTTTTGTGCTTGTTTTTCCCGTCATAATTTGCCGTAATTGTCCCAGCGCCGATGTTGACTTTTTCTCCCAAAGCCGCGTCGCCTAAATAAGACAAGTGAGCGACATTAGTTCGATCGCCGATTTGAGTATTTTTCAATTCTACAAAATTGCCGACGCGACAGTTGGCCCCAACTTCTGCGTGTCCCCGCAAGTGGGCGTAAGGGCCAATTCGGGAATTTTCGGCAACCATACTGTCAGAAACTACCGAATAAAGCACAGTCACATTTTCTGCAATTTGACTGTTTTCAATCAAACTGCCGGGGCCGATGCGACTCCCAGAGGCGATCGAAGTATTTCCCCGCAAGTGAGTTTGCGGTTCAATTACCACATCCGGCTGCAATTCTACGGTATCGTCGATCGTAATGCTGTTGGGATCTAGGAGCGTGACTCCCGCCGTCATCCACTTGTCCTTTACCCGCGTTTGCAAAATATCGCAAGCTGTGGCTAAATGTTTGCGATCGTTAATTCCCAATATTTCTTGATAATCTTCCACATCCACCGCCATCACCGGATTGAGGAAATTTACCGTATCAGTTAGGTAATATTCTTTTTGGTCATTGTCTGCCTTCAATTCTGGCAAAATTTTCTCTAAATCCGGCCAGTGAAAGCAGTAAACACCTGCATTAATTCGGTGATTTTGCTTTTGAGCTTGTGTGCAGTCGCGGTCTTCGACAATTTGCTGGACTAAGTTTTGACTGTCGGTAAATACTCGCCCGTATCCTTGAGGATTCGGCAAATTAGCTGTCAATAAAGTAGCCGAGTTTTGGTGCTTTTTGTGAATGGCCATCAATTCTTTGATAGTTTCTGCCCTCAGCAAAGGTACATCCCCATTTAAGACCAGCAAGTCTCCCTGAAATCCTTCTAAGTGAGGCAGCAATTGTTGAATGGCATGACCGGTTCCCAATTGTTCAGTTTGTTCAACAAATTCTAGGCTAGGAAATTGAGGATTTTGCTCCGCTATTTCTTGACCTCTAATCAGAGATTCTTTAACGAGTTCGCCTCGATAACCGACGATGACAAGTCGCCTGGTAATTTGAATTTCTTGACAACTTTGGAGGACTCGCTCAACTAGCGTTCGACCGCCCAATTCGTGTAGAACTTTGGGCAAGTCAGATTTCATGCGCGTACCGCGTCCAGCCGCTAAAATTGCTATTGCTATCATTGTACGATCGAGTTATTTGCTATAAAAACTTGAATATTGACTAACTGATGATATCACTCGCTGTCGGTCGATGGCACTGCGATCGCACAAATTTTTCATGTAAAATGTCCCATCTCGCATCCGCGCGATCGAGGCTTTTTGCAGCCAGATGTCGGTTTTAGGGGCGATGCTTGCGTTTCCACTTAAGGCTGTTACGGTATCTGGACTTGCGCGCCCGGTATCAATTACCAGGTTGAAGCAGCGGTATTTGGCTACGGAGGGAAAGGATTTTTGGCTGTCCTGCAAACCAGAGTTCGGTTCGTAGAAAGGACTGAAGTCTTTTCCCAAGGGATGCCAGGAGGAGCGAGAGTGATAATTTGCATCTTTGGGCTGGGATTTGCCACGATACATTATACTATTTGTTGAATTTCAGTTATTGTGTTTTCAACTCCAAAAAACTCTTTCTGACTTTTTCATTTTTTCTGCCTTCTACCTTCTATCTTCTGCGTTATCAGGTGTCCAGCTATGACAGAGCTTAATTTTCAGGAACTTGCCAAGCAGGGAAATCTTGCCACTGCGATCGCATCTTCGCTAAACAGCCAGTTGCAATCTGAAGGCATCACAGCCTCCGCGAATCTCGACGGCGACTGTTTGGATGTAATTCTTGAGGCCGAGCAGGTACCCATAGAAAATAAATTAGTTGATTTTGTCCGCACCGAGCTGACGAATTTGCAGCCGGATTCGATTCGCAAAGTGAAGGTTGAGGGCCGAGAAAGCGGTCAGATTGCTGCTGCTTGGAGTCAAGAGTTTAGTTTGGAGAACAGCACTTTTGAACCACAGAGCTTTGCAGGAGAAGCTGTACCAAATACTGCTGTTGCTAATATGGACGATCGCACCGAGATGGAAAACAATTTTGAGGAGGAAAAACCGCCGGAACAGGCTGCTTTTGAGAATCGGCTGCGCTCGACTTTCATTGTAGTCGGGCTAGTAACAGGTATGTTGGCGATCGCGGTGGCGGCGTTTGTCGGTAAGATTTTAAACGAGCCGACAGCAACTGCGGGGAATAATCCCGATGAAACAGTAGATTTAGCAACTGCACCAGATACTTTTCGAGAAGCCGTTAACAGCGCACTCAAAGCAGCAGAATTAGGGCGATCGGCAAAAACCAAGGAAGATTGGACTACAGTTACTGATCGTTGGCAAGAAGCGGTCTCATTAATGAGAAGAGTACCGATGTCTAGCCCCAACCATCAACTAGCTCAAACAAAAGTGATCGAGTATCAGAAATATCTACTTTACGCTCAAGAAGCAGCAGTAAATCCCCCTCCACCAACTCCCACTCCCGCACCACCCGAAAAATCACCTTCGGAGAAAGCAACTCCTAAAAAATCCAATCCGCCCAAAGAAAATTCGGAGAAAGCAACTCCTAAAAAATCCCATTCGCCAAAAGAAACTTCGGAGAAAGCAACTTCTAATAAATCTCCTGCCGGAAAAGCCGAAGCAGAGAAAAAAGCTCCTTCCCGATAGAGGTTAAAATATAGATTTGAAGAATTATGACTGACAACAACTTAATCGTTTCTCCTGAATGGTTAGCCACCAATACCGACAATCCGCAAGTTGTAATTATTGACTGTCGGTTTTCCCTTGCCGACCCTGAATTGGGACAAAAACAATATCAAGAAAGTCACGTTCCGGGAGCTTTTTATTTAGATTTAAACCGCGACCTTGCGAGTTCAGTTGGCAAACACGGCGGTAGACATCCGCTGCCCAATATTGAAGAATTAGCTGAGAAATTGAGCGCGTTCGGCATTAATTCAGCAGAAAATTTAGTCGTAGCTTATGACGATTCGCGGCTGGCTTTTGCGGCTCGTTTGTGGTGGCTGCTGCGATATATGGGACACAGCAAAGTCGCTTTGTTAGACGGCGGTTTCAGCGGCTGGCAAGCGGCGGGCTATCCGGTAACAAATATTTTGCCCGACCCCCACGAGGGTAACTTTGTTGCCCACTTGCAGCAGGATTTGGCGGTAGATATTGAGGCAGTGAAAGAGCGTAAAGACTTGCCGGGAAAGGTTTTGGTTGATTCGCGAGAAAGCGAGAGATATGAAGGTTTGCGGGAGCCGATCGACCCCATTGCAGGTCACATTCCGGGTGCGGTTAACTATCCTTGGCAAGGGGTGACTGATGAAACTGGAAAAGTGCGATCAACTTCGGAACAAAAACACCGATGGACGGAATTAGAAAAAGCGGAAGAAATCATCGTTTATTGCGGTTCCGGGGTGACGGCTTGCGTTAATTTACTGTCTTTAGAAATTGCTGGAATTCCCGATGCTAAACTTTATGTCGGTAGCTGGAGTGACTGGTGCTCTTATCAGTTGTAGCGTGCAGGAGCGAGATGATTGTTGACTGTTGACTGTTGACTGTTGACTGTTGACTGTGAGTTGTAGGGTAGCGGGCATTGATGTCAATTTAACGTTCAACCCTCAGTCCGGAAGCTGTTGAAACAAGAGCCTCAAAGCGAAATTCCTCCCTATGAGGACTAATGAGTTCTTCAGTCCTCTTTGAGAGGACTTTAGCTATGAGACAGGGAATTCATTCCCTGGCGGACTGTTGGGTGAGCGGGAGGAATGGCGAACTAAAAGCTTAAATTGACACTAATAGTTAGCGGGTAATCACTTCGGCGCACCTCAGTGTCGTCGTAGGGTGCGCTGCACCTTACGGCGAATTAAATCATACCCTAAAAATCAAAATAAATATAAGGCAAACCGCCTTCGGGAGCCAACACCCAAACCGCATACAAACAAAGCGGCACTAACACCAATTTCATCGGCCAATTTAACTCTAACTTCAAACCCCGACTCAACGCATAATTCCCCAGCATCGCCGCAGCCAAAGCCGCCAACATCCAAGTTAAATGCACTCTTTCCAAACCCAAAGCTTCGCCATAAACTTTCTCAGCAAACTGTACATCAGCAGCGTGTCCCCACAAATGCGAAATCGCCCATCCAGAATCCTTTAAATCAGGAAGACGGAAAAATATCCAACTACCAAAAACCATCGCCTGAGTCAATAGCCAAGCGATCGCAATTCCGATCGGATTTTCCCACAAAAACTCTATCTGCAACCGCTTAAACAGCACATCAGTCAGCCGATGAACCGCCAAAGCTAAACCGTGTAAACCCCCCCACACAATAAATCCCCAAGCTGCCCCGTGCCAAATTCCCGCAATTAACATGACGATCGACAAATTCACACAAGTGCGCCACAAACCGACTCGCGAACCCCCCAAAGGAAAATACAAATAATTGCGTAGCCAATCCCCTAAAGTCATGTGCCAGCGCCGCCAAAAATCAGCTATGCTGGCACTAAAATAAGGGAAATCAAAATTTGGTGGCAAATACCAACCCAGCAGCAAAGCAGTACCGCGCGCCATGTCAACATAGCCACTAAAATCGAGATAAAGTTGCAGCCCGTAAGCAAAAATAGCCAGCCACAAATCCTCGCTACCCGCCCGCTGCAAGTTGGTAAAACTTAAATCGACATAAATTCCCAAGTTATCTGCGAAAAGACCTTTTTTTACTGCACCAAAGGCGATCGTCCAAAGTCCCTCAGAAATGCGATCTGGCGTCGGAAATTTCTGGGTTTTCAGTTGATAGATCAAGTTGTGATACCGAGTAATCGGGCCAGAAATCAGTTTGGGAAAAAACAACTTGTAAGCAGCAAAGTGTAGCAGCGAAGTAGCAGCAGGTGCACCTCGGTATACGTCAATCAAATAAGCAATGCACTCAAAGCAAAAGAAACTCAATCCCAAAGGTGCGATGACGTGACTTTTCACCCAGTCAGCACCGTCGAGAGCAAAAGACCAATTTAATAAAGTGCCGATCGAACTCAATAAAAATGGCACATACTTAAAGCCCAGAAGCAGCAACACATTCAGGCAAATTCCTATCCACAGCAGCCACAAACGGCGGCGGTTCCAAGATTCATTAGCAATCCGCCAATCCAGAGGTTCGCCAATCGCCATCGCCAAGCAGTAATTAAACAGCATGGCGGCTAACAGCAGAGGAATGTACCAAATTTGCAGCGAAGCGTAAAAAATTAGACTACCCGCCAGCATGATGAACAGCCGCCACCACCGCAGCGGAACCAGCCAGTAAGCCGCGAACAAAACTAACAGAAACAGGGCATATTGAAGGGAGATGAAAGTCATACCATTTTAGATTTGGGATTTTAGATTTTAGATTTAAGAATTGAGAATGGCTTATTTGGTATGGGTTTGGATCGCGGGCTTACTGTTGCATTATTTTTAATAACCGAGACTTTGCTAAGAACGAGATTTATCAGGGGTTTTAGCCGATCGCCGACACGAAAACAGGCACTCGGTAAGTCCCTACTAGAGAGTCGGCAACTGAGAACTGCTACATTTTACAGCACAAAGGTTAAATGCTGTTGCAAATTAAATAAATCTTGCCTATTATAAATTAACTCTCTTACGAACCATATAAAATACGGTGAAAAAAATATAATTAGGTTCGCAGCATCGGACTTCCGTCCTCAAAAGCTACAATGCCTGATATCGTTTCCCTTTGCATCGGAATAATATTTTTCACAGTGCAGTGCTAGCCTCCCGCACAACAAAAAAGTGATGTAACCCAAAATATTTTGAATTCATCACTATAGCAGGTATTTGACAAGTAGTGCGATCACATTTGAACTCTTCCAAAACGTCAAATTAAGTCATACCCGGCATCATAATGTCCATAAAAATTGGGTTCGGCAAAGCACAGCCGAACCCCAACCTTCAGCACCGTGGGCGACTTATATCGCAGTACAAGGAATTTCTGCCAGCAAATCTTTCAGCAAATACCGAAAAACTATCTTCATCCTCCCTAATCAAAACTTTTGCTGCTGAATCCGGCACTGGCGAGCGAGAATTTGCGATCGCCTGCGGTATTTCATCTTCCTTACCAGCAGACATTTCCAAAGGGTTTTCTTCCTCTCCAGGATACAGAATCGGCAGTGTGACCAAAAAAGTCGAACCCACTCCGGGTGAACTTGTGATTTCAATGCTTCCCCCCAGAAATTCCGCCAGTTTTTTGCACAGAGACAATCCCAATCCGGTGCCTTTGACGCGCTTCTGCAAGGGGTTTTCGAGTTGGACAAATTCTTCAAAAACCCGCCTTTGATCGGCTGGGGGAATGCCGATGCCCGTATCTGCTACTGAAAAAGTAACTGTTCCCTCCTCTCCCATTTCCGCAGCAACTCGAACTTCACCTGCTTCGGTAAATTTGAGGGCATTAGAAATTAGATTTCGCAAAATCTGAGAAACTTTTCCCTCGTCGGTTGTGAGGATTGGAAGTTCCAGAGGATCTTCAAAAATTATAGAAACGGCAGAGTTTTGGGGAAGCAGGGGGCGCATCATTCCTCGCAGGGCGCTGAACAAATCTTCTACTTCAAAATCAGCCACGCGAACAGTTAGTTTTCCGGCTTCCACTTTGGCTAAATCTAACGAGTCGTTGACAAGTTCTGCGAGAGACTCGGCGGATTTGTAAATGTAATTTACTTGCTTGTCCTGTTCGGCTGAAAGTTCTCCGTCGAGGCGATTTAACAATATTTCGGAAAGGCTCATAATTGCCGTTAGCGGAGTGCGAAACTCGTGGCTCATATTGGATAAAAAGCTGGTTTTGAGTTCGCTAGCGCGCCGGAGAGATTCGGCTTTGTCGTTCAATTCAGCGTAAAGTGCCAGGACTCCACGATTGGTATCTTTTAGTTGTTGATTTAATTGTACGAGCTCTTCTTGACGCTGGCGGAGTTCGTCTAAAGTGCGTAGTAATTCTTGATTTTGCTGCTGAATTTCGGCATAGGGATCTTCGGGAATTTGGCGCGCTAGTTTGTCAACTAATTGATTTAGTTCGATCGCACTCAGCGCGGGCATATTTTTGGAAAACTGTTTAATTAATTGTACAGCCGTTCCGCGATCGGGCCGAGAGTCGATTTGCACTTCGTCCATCAACCGTTTCGCTGCTGCTAAACCGAGTCCCGCGCCGGTTTGCGATCGAAAATTGGGGCTTAACACAGCCGGTAAATCAGCAATTCCCGGCCCGGTGTCGGAAATCCGAGTCCGAAAAATTTGGGGCGATTCCCCTTCCACAATGAATTCTACTTTGCCACCGCCTGCATATTTGAAAGCATTGCGGGCAATTTCGGAAACTGCTGTGGCGATGCGGGTTTGTACTTGGGAATCGAATCCCAGCCCTTTACCAATTTGGCGAGCTCTTTGGCGTACTTGTACGATGTCTTGTTCAAAGCGGACTTCCGTCGTCAGGATTGGGTAACTCACGCTGCTTCTCTCACCTTGGCTACTATAACTGTCATGTCATCGCGAGTGCGTTTGAAGTCCCGGTAGAGCACGGCTGCGATTAAAGCAGGATGCCTGGAGGCTAAACCCGGGTAGCGGTTTAAATTCCACTGCGCCGCCAAACCGTCAGAGTGCATGATGAGTAGGGACTGCTGCGACCAAGGATAGACAAATTCTGCTACTTTTCGCATCATATGTCCAACTGTGCCGTTGTAGGAAACCATGCTGCGGTTTTGGTTATCTGTGACAACTACACCGCTGATGTTGCCAATTCCGGCAAAACAAATTGTTTGTTGAGTACGATCGATTTGGGCGATCGCCGCAGCCGCTCCTCTGGTATTTTTTAAAGCAGCGTGCGCCTTCTCTAAAATTGCTTTCGGCCCGAGTTTGGCGTTTTCCTCAAATACCCGCACTGCTTCACGAGACGCTTCCTGGGCTAAATCTCCGTAGCCGAGCCCGTCTGCAACTAATATCAGGTTTTTGTCAACGTGATTCTCTATCGCCCACGAATCCCCGCAAATTTGCTCTCCTACTTTTGGTAAGTGGATAACCCCTAATTCTAAGTAATTGCTGTTTTGGGATGCTTCCCGGCTATTTTGGGTCGGTTCCAGCCGGGCTAATAAGGCTGTCCCCAGTTTCGGTACAGAATGAATATCAAAAAAAGTAGAGAGGCGTTTAATTGCCCCCAGTCCAGTTCCAGGGCTACCCGCTGTAGAAAAACCGTCCCGCATACACAACGCGACATTTGCCATTCCTTCGCCGCGGTCTAGCGCTACTATTTCAATGCTATATCCTGCCGCTGTTTTTAATGTTCGCAGCAAAAGTTCTCCTTCGCGGCCGTGTTTGACCAGGTTTTTTCCTGCTTCGGTGGTAACAATTGCCACTTTACCGCGATCGGTCTCGTTAAATCCGACTTCCGTCGCGAGGGCGACTGCGATTCGCCGCGCTTCTCCGACTTGACTTTCTTCTATTACGGGCAGGGTTACGGCATCTATCATTTTTTATTAGTTCTCATAATGAAATCCTCCATACGCCAACCCTCTCTGGGTATGGTGTGGGATTCCCAGAATCACTTCTTGGCTTTGCTGGTTGCTCTTTATACCAATTAAAAAAAATAATACAACTATACGCAACCTCCAAACCTCGCTCGTCCTCACTCATTCCCAATTCTTTAATCTAAAATCTCAACTCTCAAATCGTATTACTTCTTCAGCGCCAGCGGACGATCGCAATTTTAGTCCCCTTACCCACTTTGGAAACAATCTCAAATTCGTGCATCAACCGTTTAGAACCACTGAGTCCCAAACCCAAACCGTGATTAGAAGTATAACCGTCAGTCATTGCCAATTCAATGTCTGGAATTCCCGGGCCCTTGTCTTCAAATATCAGCCTCAGCCCTTTGCGGGTGCCTAATTGGAGCGTTTCGAGAGTTACAGTTCCCCCTTTGCCGTACTCTACAGTATTGCGGGCGAGTTCGCTGGCTGCGGTAACGATTTTCGTTTGGTCTAATAAACCGAATCCCATTGCTACAGCCCAAGTTCGCACTTGCTGTCGGACGTGGACTATATCGGATGACGATCGGACTTCTAGTGTCTCACGTTTTGACATGGTGGCTACTGTACCAAAATAGAACTTCTCCACAAAATATAGGACTTACGCTCGTCAACTTAGTTTCTCCTAATAGGGCTTACGCACTTACTAAGATTTTCTCTCAAAAGAGAACATAGTGCAGGAATTTCAAACCCTTGATTTAACCCCCTTGAGTGCGTAAGCCCTGTCCTCATAAATCTTCAGTTGGTCAACAAGGTATCTACAAAGAAACTAGGTTTCTTTACTGCCTGTGCTTCAGTCAGGGGACAATTAATCGACTGCTTACTGTTACTCGTCAGGAGAGAAACCCAAGGATTTTCTCAACAAAATCATGCCCTTTTCAACGCTTAAAGCGGTGCGAACTCCTGTCAGGGAAAGCCCCAACTCAACGAGCGTAATAGCAACTGCTGGCTGCATCCCGACCACAACTGTTTCAGCATCTAAAATTCGCGACATACTAGCGATATTGTTGATAATGCGACCGATAAAAGAATCAACTATTTCGAGGGAAGAAATTTCAATTAACACCCCTTTAACACCTGTTTTGACGATGCGGTTCGTCAGGTCATCTTGCAGCGTCATTGCTAAGCGATCGTGCATATCTACTTGAATTGTTACTAGCAAAAATTCTCCCATTTGAAGAATCGGTATTCGTTCCACAAATTCACCTATTTGTTAAGTTTTACGTGAGTTTTACTGTCATAATGCACTATGTTTATCTTTCCTCTTTAAGATTTTTAATAGTTAAACCTTGACGTTGTAAAGCGACTTTAAAAGCATCTGCTAAAGTAGCTTTTGTGAGAATATCCTGCAAGTCAACTCCTAAATGAACTATGGTTTGAGCTATTTGCGGACGAATCCCACTGATGATGCACTCAGTACCCATTAAACGGGCGGCGGCGACAGTTTTTAATAAATGTTGAGCAACTAAAGTGTCAACAGTCGGCACGCCTGTAATGTCTAAAATCGCAAATTCTGAGCCGGTTTCCATGATTTCCTGCAACAGAGTTTCCATGACTATTTGAGTGCGGGCACTGTCAAGAGTCCCGATCATTGGTAATGCGAGAATTCCTTGCCAAAGTTTGACTACGGGTGTTGATAATTCGAGCATTTCTTGCTGCTGGCGTTCGATGACTTCTTCGCGAGCTTTGAGAAAGATTTCTGTCACCCAAAGACCTAGCTGGTCTAATAAACTGGTGGAAAGCCAAAGTTGTTCGACAAGTGCGTCGCGGTTTTGTGTCAGTTCGTGACAAAGCCGATCGAACAATGGCTTTTTGAAGCATAAAATGAAACTCGCTATCTCTGAGGGAGTAAAGCCTCTCTGAACGCGCGATCGCGAAACTTCTGCTAGCAACACCCGCATATTTTCCCATTCGGGTGTCTGGATGTCGCTAAAGTTACCGTTCCCGACTGCAATGTGGAGCAATTGCAGGAACTCTTGACACTCGGAGCGCAATTCTTTGGCTCTCATCAAGTCGTCCCGCCGCAGCCCGGTATTTTGCAGTTCTTTGAGCCAGTCTGCTAGTAACTCTGCTTTGTGTCTTTGTAGGATTTCCGCGATCGTGTTATTGCTTGTGAGTTCCATTAAAATTATCTCCTGCTTAGCAATTGGGATGAAGTTGTACGAGCGATTCCCTACGGGATAGCTTCGCCGCGCGTACTTTACTGTTTTTTGATGGGGCAACTTCTGAGTTTAGCTCACTGTTTGCTGTTTGCGATCAAGGGTTAAGTACCTAATTGTAAAATGCGTTTGACGATCGCACTGGTAGAACTCGGAACTTCTATTTCGATTAAGGAAATCTTGCCACCTGCGGCGATAACGGCCGGTGCTTCCGGCAGAGTTTCGACTTGATAGTCGCCTCCTTTAACGTATATATCAGGCTTCAGGATATTTATCAGTTTAATTGCTGTAATCTCGGAAAAAATTATTACGGCGTCTACTGGTTTGAGGGCTGCCAACACTTCGGCTCGCTGATTTTCCGGTACGATCGGGCGGGGTGGCAATCCCGGCTGCTGCGGTTTGATAGCTTGCACGCTGTCGTCGCTATTCAAGCCCACCACGAGCGATCGCCCCAAATTTTTTGCTGCCTGCAAATAGCGGACGTGACCGCAGTGCAGGATATCGAAGCAGCCGTTAGTAAATACGATCGGACGCCACTTGTCCGGATCGGATGCGATCAATCTTTCAAGTTCTCTCAACGTGTAAACATCAGAAATCATTGCACTCATTACCACCAAATTTGAACAGCGCTCAAAATTATTTTACCAAAAAATGTGAACTTTTGCACTTTAACTATTGAATAATAAATCCTTCAATATGGCAATAATTAATAGTTACCGATGAGGAAATAGTGATTAGTAATCTGTGACTGTTAAGCACGAAAAGATAAGTAAACTTACTGACGACGGAGCTGATCTGGTCAACAGAATTCTAATTAAAAAAGCGCTATTCGTGTATTTGTGACTGCCGTATCGTGCTGTTGGTAATTGGAGGTTAAAAAGGTTGGGAAAAAATTATTTATTCCCGCCCTCTCTGATATCAATTACTATAAGACAAGGGATTTAGTTCCACCGCCCCGGGTAGTGAGAGCCCTAGGGGGTTAAACCCAACGAAACGCGCTCCTCCTGTGTCTATTATTTCTGACACCGCCGCGCGAGCGAAAGCTAGCTAAAAGCTGGAACCCAAGCGTGGAGAACTCATCTTGACGCTGGATTCGTCAGACTATAGAAGAAGCCAGCAGTTGCTTGCAGCAGTTTCTGGGCGCTATCTTGACCAAGCTTTACAGCCAACCCAGAAGCGCACAGCCTCCTGTGTCCAACTCTATATAGCTGTGCAGAAACTCGACCTTTTGGGTCGCAACCGCAGCCTGTGAAAACCCAGAGGAAAGTCGAGTTCGGTACCCGAAGCAGCTATTTTGGGGGAAAATAGCTTAACTCGTTCAACAAAATCCACTCAACTACCCGCTTGAATCTAACGGTGTAGAATTATCTAACACGAATTATGAAAGCAAGTAATAGCCGTCCATTTTCTTCAGTAGCTGCTCGAACTCTAAAAGTAGTCGGGATTATCTTAATTCTCTCTGCTTTGCTTGACTGCATTGTTCTGTCGCTGCCGGGAGAAACTTCAGACCTTCTCAATCGAGGCTGGCAGTTGGCTGCTGCAACTCAGATAGTTGACAAGGGCATTATTCCTTTGATCGGTATCGCCCTCCTGATGACTGGCTTTTGGGTTGACAGTAGCAGTGGAGTCTCTATTGAGCGACGCAAGGTTTGGCTGGACTTGCGATTCTGGGCGCTGTTGATTTCCAGCTTGTTAGGTCTAGTTTACCTATCTCTGGTTCCCGTTCACCTCAACAATACTCGTTTGGAACTCAAGGATGCTCTGGCTCAAGTAGATCAAGAAGCCGGACAAGCGGAAGTTCAACTTGAGGCACAACTTAAAAGCCCTCAATTTAAAGCTCAGGTAGAACAGCTCAAAAGCCAGCGTCGCACCCAGATAGCCACGCTGCTGGAAGACCAGGGGAAGCTGCAACAAGCACTCAAGAGTCCAGAGGTTCCCAAGGAATTGAAAGCTGTGCTTCAGGAGTCGAAAAATGACCCGAAAGCCCTCGACAAGTTCCTGGAACAGCAAGCTCAAGCACTTCCCACTCAAGCTCGTAACGAGATTCGCACCCGCCAGCAACAAAAAGAGAAAGAGTTAAGAACTCGATCGAGAAATTCGAGTTTGCAGACGGGAATCACCAGTTTGCTGTTAGCGATCGGCTACATTACTGTTGGTTGGACGGGATTGAGAAGTATGGGAATTCTGCGGTTGGGCCGCCGCAAAAATTGACTGGCGCTGGCAGGGATCGCGCTGGTCGAGACATCCCTGAGAAATAGTTTGTTTACCCAATAGTTTGCCCTTACTGAAAGCTGGGAATGTTCTCAATTTATATTCTGACTTACAACGAAGAGATTGATATCGCCGCTTGCATTGAATCGGCACTGCTTTGTGACGATATCATTGTAGTTGATTCTTTCAGCACCGATCGCACCCTTGAGATTGTTCAGAACTATGCCGTGCAAACCGTGCAGCACCGCTTTGAAACTCACGGACGCCAGCGGACTTGGATGCTCCAAGAAGTCCCGTGCAAGTACGAATGGGTTTACATCCTCGAAGCTGACGAGCGGATGACGCCTGCACTGTTTGCTGAATGCTTAAGGGCGATCGAAAGTCAAGAATATATCGGCTATTATGTAGCTGAAAAAGTAATATTTATGGAGCGCTGGATTCGCCGCAGCACTCAATATCCCCGCTATCAAATGCGTCTATTTCGGAAAGACCGAGTGTGGTTTACGGACTACGGTCACACTGAACGGGAAGTCTGCAACGGTCCCACTCACTTTTTGAAGGAAACTTACCCTCACTATACTTGCAGCAAAGGTCTTTCCCGCTGGATTGAAAAGCACAACCGCTACTCGACTGACGAGGCGGCTGAAACTCTCCGTCAATTAGCAGCGGGTCAAGTAAATTGGTGGGATTTAGTGTTTGGTGCGTCCGAGGTGGAAAGGCGCCGCGCTTTGAAAGATTTTTCTTTGCGCTTGCCTTTGCGGCCTGTGGTGCGCTTTTTCTATATGTATATTTTACTGGGCGGATTTCTTGACGGCCAAGCGGGATTGGCTTGGTGCACGCTGCAAGCTTTTTATGAATATCTAATTTTGCTGAAAGTTTGGGAAATGAAGCATCTACCCCTGCCAACTTTAGAGGCAGCGGCAGAACAACCTATTTCGGAAGTAGTAACAGTTGAGCCGTCAAAAGTTTCTTATAATCTTGGCGCTTCTGATACTCGAAATTAAAAATTGGGCATTAAAAATTGGCATTGGTAATTAATACAACTTAAAAAAGAACATGATTTACGCACTTCACTAGAGGACAACCCCGTCCGAACATAGATATAATCAAGAACCTAGCCCTGATACACATCTGAAAAAATGGTAGTTTATTGCGCCTAATTATCATTAATTCGGGTTGGCATAATTGGAGGATGATTCTTGTGGGGAGTAGGGGTTAAGCGTCCCGCCTGCTGTGAAAATACACGCCTTCGGGAGCATGGGCACACCTACAAACAAAATCACAATCATCCCGCTATTATGCAATGCCCCGCCATCAGTAGGTCTTTTGACGGGTTTGTCACCACCTCCAGATATTTACCACAACAACAAAACAAAAAAAAACCCGATTTCTTGGAGAAAGCGGGTTTCTGAATACCCTCAAATTTTTAGGTTTAATAAAGTTTGGGTTTTTAACTCAAAACTCTCACTACTCAGAACTTAAAACTCTTGAGATTTGGCTGTTGTTTTTGCCCGATCGAGCTTTAAAATCAACACCCCCAAAGGTGGCAAACACAAGTCGATCGAATAAGCACTGTTGTGGAACCACCATTCCTCAGTCCACTTGCCCCCCAAATTCCCCATATTGCTGCCGCCGTATTCCCGCGCGTCGCTGTTAAACAACTCCGTATAGAAACCTGGTTCCGGCACTCCTACGCGATAGTGAGAGTGCGGCTGGGGCGTAAAATTGCACACCGTCACCACAAACTCGTCGCCATCCTTCTGTCGGCGCACAAATGCCACGACACTGTGTCGGTTGTCGCTGCAATCAATCCACTCAAACCCATCCTCAGCAAAATCTTGACTGTAAAGTGCCGTTTCGCTGCGGTACAAATTGTTCAAATCTTTAAAAAACAGCTTCAACTTTTGGTGCGGCTCGAATTGCAGCAACTGCCACTGCAAATCCCCCCAAACGTTCCACTCGTGCCACTGACCAAACTCCATCCCCATAAAGATCGTTTTCTTTCCGGGATGAGTAAACATAAAAGTAAACAAACACCGCACGTTTGCAAACTTTTGCCATTCGTCCCCTGGCATTTTCCCGATGATGTGAGCCTTGCCGTGCACTACCTCATCGTGGGACAAAGCCAGCATGAAATTCTCGCTGTGGTTGTACCACATACTGAAAGTTATGTTGTTCTGGTGGAACTGCCGGAACCACGGGTCCATGTGGTAGTAGTCGAGCATATCGTGCATCCAACCCATGTTCCACTTCAGGTTGAAACCCAAACCCCCTACATACGTCGGCCAAGATACCATCGGCCAAGAGGTAGATTCTTCGGCGATCGACAGTGCACCTGGGAAATAGCTGAAAATTGCATGATTAGCCTGCCGCAGAAAATCCGCAGCCTCGATATTTTCGCGACCTCCGTACTGGTTAGTCAGCCATTCTCCGGGTTCGCGACAGTAATCCAAATACAGCATCGAAGCCACCGCATCTACGCGAATCCCATCGATGTGGTACTTGTCAAACCAGAACAAAGCGTTTGCTACTAAGAAATTCCGCACCTCGTTGCGGCCGTAGTTAAATACCAGGGTTCCCCACTCTTTGTGCTCGCCCTTGCGGGGGTCGGCGTGTTCGTACAAGTGAGTACCGTCAAAGAAAGCCAAACCGTGTCCGTCTTTGGGGAAATGCCCGGGCACCCAATCCACCAGTACGCCAATGCCGTTGGCGTGGCACTGGTCAACAAAATACATGAAATCTTCAGGTTTGCCGTAGCGGGAAGTTGGGGCGAAATAACCGGTGACTTGATAGCCCCAAGAACCGTCGAAAGGATGTTCGGCGATCGGCAGCATTTCGATGTGAGTGAATCCCAAATCTTTGACGTAGGGAATCAGCCGATCGGCTAATTCCCGGTAAGTCAGAAAGCGCGCCCCGGGATTGAGTTCCGAAACTTGCACGGGGGGTTCTATTTCCCCATTTGCTAGCACGGCAGGTTCGTCAGTAGCGGCGTGCAGCCAAGAACCGATGTGGCATTCGTAAACCGAAACCGGCTGCGTCAGTTGGTCTGTGTGTCGCCGCTTTTCGATCCAAGCGCTGTCGTTCCAAGTGTAGGTGTCTAAGTCCGTAACAATTGATGCTGTTTTCGGTCGCACTTCTTGCTGGAAACCGTAAGGATCGGACTTTTCGTAGGGATGTCCGTCTTGGTTTTTCACTTCGTATTTGTAGGAAGTTCCCACGGATAGTCCCGGAATAAATAATTCCCAAATGCCGTTTTGCGATTTCCGCATTTGATGTTTGCGGCCGTCCCAATAGTTGAAATCTCCTAAAACAGAGACATTGCGAGCATTCGGGGCCCAAACGGCAAAATATACTCCTGTGATGCCGTCTACTTCGGTGAGGTGTGCCCCAAGTTTTTCATAAATGCGGTGGTGATTGCCTTCTGAGAATAGATGCTGGTCGAATTCTGTGAGTTTGGGCGATCGAAAGGCGTAGGGATCGTAGATGAAGCGCTCGTGTTCCCCTTCTTTGACCCGCAATTGATAGTTTGCTAGTTCTGGGGTGTCGATCGTACATTCAAAAAAGTGAGGGTGATGCTCTGATTTCATCGGGTATTCGGCCCTGGCCTCCGGCACAACTACGGATACTGCATCCGCATTCGGCAGATAAGCTCGGACGACCCAGACTTTTTTGCCATTTTCTTCGATCGTGTGGGGGCCTAGCACTTGAAATGGATCTTGGTGCTGATTCCAAACAATTCGGTCAATCTGTTCAAAGGGGACGGTCGCGGGCATAAAACTATTTACCTCAATCTTTTAACTAAATGTCTTTCAAAACCTAGAGCGGCGCTGCACTTTACATTTCGATACATTTTTGATCGCTGATCCTACCACTGATTAGCATGATCTTGCCTGCTGCAGTTCCAGCGCGCGCCCTTGCACACGCAGCAGGCTGTTGCCTTGCCGGCGGCCGAGCTGGGGTTTTACTGCTAACATCTAAGTATAGAAATATTAAAACAAATTGAAAAATTTATATTTTTCTCAAAAACTCTTGACTTTTTCTCAATTATGTGATAATTAACTTTTTTCAAAATCGGGTCGCTTTGCGGCTGCCCGAGGGTCAAAGAGAGTAAGTGTTGGGGAGCAGCTAATTTAGCTGGAATTTTCCGGCAGGGACGATCTGTAGAATTTCACATCCCGGAGGCTGGGTTTCCCCACAAAGTCGGTGAATTTGGGCAATACGCTCAAACAGCGAAGGATGCTCAACTCGGTATTGAGGAATCAAAGCTAAAGGACTCACCATGGCGACAGCAGCAAGCAATATCTGCCATGCTCAAGGCATCGCTTACCAAACTGGCACCATCCTACCAGCGACGGTGCAAGAGGTTTAAAGCAGCACTAAGGCGCAACTGGAGCGAGTTTTGCCGAGGCAGGGTTAATACCGCACTGGCGCGGCCTCAATTGAATCACTAAACGGGATCAAAACAGACGGATCGATTGGCTTGCCCGCACTGGGGCGAAACTCGTAGTCAGCAAATCGAGTCGCAATGCCGATGCTTTCATTGAGCCAGTCTTCGATCATTCAAGCCTCAGCTTGCTTTCCTCTCGTCTGCGATCCACAGGGGCGGGGAAGGAAATCGAGACTCGATCGACAGTGCAAAATTTGCGTCGAGTCTGCGAGATCCTCCGGTTGATATTCAGTTGAGGCAGCAGCACTGGCAATGTCCTCAAACATCCTGGCACAGGCTTGAGTTTCAAAACGTGCAGGCCGGGAGTCAAATTTTCTACTTGAAAGGGAATGCTCTTGTAACGCAGCGAATCAGGGGACTTTGCTGCTGTAAGCGGATGTACTGAACTTTAGTAGTAAAAGCATCAGCCAATCACTAACACCCAACTTGAGACCTAGACCGATAAGATGAAAAAATGCGAGGAGCGAACCATTTTTCACCCGCAGGCTAGGCTCGTTGGGCACAGACTCCGGGATAGCCGTAGTTAGGGCTTTTTAGGAGTAGGAGAAGGGGAAGTAGTTCCACCAGCCCCAGCTCCACCAGCCCCACCAGCCCCAGGAGTAGCCTTTGGAGTGGAAGAAGAAGCCGGAGGAGTAGTAGTAGTAGTGCCAGCGCCGCCAGCGCCGCCAGCGCCGCCCGGAGTGGGGCTAGAGCCACCGCCGCCGCCGTTATCACCTCCGCAGGCGCCGAGGGCTACTGCCAAGCCCACTGCCAAAGTCAAACGAATTAATCCCTTGTTCATAAAAACTCCTTAACATTGAAAACCCATCGCAAGGAAGGGAATAGTTTACTTGAGAAACAATGCTGGCACGAATAGCTCAACGATTCGCTCGTTGATTACAATACTGCATTTATTCATAAATTTCACATAGATTATCGCTAACCAGCAAAGATTTCTTTTTTTTGGCAAATCCTGAAGTCAAAGAGACCAGTGGTAGGATGGGTTGGTTGGCTTGTGAGGTATCCTTGGTCAAGGATAAGCGATCTAAACGCAGATGGCCACAACTGGCGATCTGGGAGACAAAAAACTTTTAACCTCAATCAAGCTGAAGCTACCCCACTTTACGTATTGGTGAACTCTATGACCGCTGCTATCAGATCCCCTGATTCTCCCCGCTCCCGATCGGCTCGCAAGCCCGCTGCTGGCCCAGCCAAAAGCAAAGTTACTTCTATTGCCCGGGCTAGGCGGGCGAAGACAGGGCCGGTATTGCCCAATTACTCGCCCGCCGACGAACAGGCTCAAGCTCAGTCGTCGGCATCGGTGATCAAAGTCCTGCCCGATCGCCAGCAGCAGCCAGTGTGGTTGCGATCGCTCCTGCAGGCACAGCGCGCCTCCTCAGTGGCAGCACTAATGCTTTTGGGCGGCGCTCTGAGTCTCTACGGCTTGACAGTTTACGGCGAGCAGCGCTGGAGTCAGGAGTATCAAAAACTGGAAACTCTGCGCCTCCGGGAACAGCAATTGAGTGCTTCTAGTGAAGTCTTGAAACACCAACTTGCTAAAGAAGCCCAAAATCCCGAAACCGGTTTGGCTCGGCAGAATCCTCGGGACACGATTTTCTTGCAGCCGGCCCCTGAAACTCGATCGCCCGTTGCGGCACCAAATTCTGAGCCCGCTCTCAAGAAGGGAGGCGGTGTGGAAACACCCCTGGGCTATTAAACCTGTGTCAAAGCGGAGAGCGCCCGAGGGCCTGAGTGTCCGAGGGCCTGAAAATTCGAGGATCTAATTTCCTTTTGAATTTTTTGCAAGTCGCGATCGATTTTCTGCTTCCAACGGGAAGTTACAAATTAAAAATAATTAACACCACTTCAAAAAACAGAATGCAACTGTAGGTCTGATCCAAACCTGATAGGGACTGGTCATTCCCAAGTCGTGAATTTTATATTTTAAGATTTAAGTTATAAATTATAAGTTCTAAAACGCTCTAACTTGCTATTGAATTTTTAATGCCATGAGCTACGACCCCCGTTTTGACCGCTACAGATCGCCGAATTTCAAACGCACAAAACAGTCGGGCGATCGCACAGGGTGGGAAAAACCAGCCAAACCTAGATCTTCGGGCAGTTTGGGGCGCTCGCCACAACAGACGGCTGCATCTTGGGGGCGACCGGTGGAGCGTTTAAAGCGCAGCAAGTTCCGTTTGTGGGCGGTGTGGGCGGTGTTGATGCTGGGGGGGCTGGGGCTGGCTGTGAATTTGTTTTATTTGCAGGTGACGCGAGCTCCGGCGCTGCGTAAACAAGCCGAGCAGCAGCAAACTCTCAAAACAAAGCCGTTTGTACCGAGACGCCCGATAGTTGACCGCGCGGGGAATGTTTTGGCGATCGACAGGCAGGTGTACACGCTCTACGCTCACCCGAAGTTGTTTAACCACTCAAAGGCGGAAATCGCTGCTAAATTGGCTCCGATGCTTGCGATCGAACGGAGTCCGGGTACTACCTCGGAAACTGAACTGATACGCAGGTTTAATCTTGCTGAAAGCGGTATTACAATTGCCGACTCTCTGCCTCAAGAGGTTGCCGATCGCGTCGCTCAGATGCAAATTAAAGAGAGTCTAGTCGATGGCTTGGAGTTGCTGCGGCAGCAGCAGCGTTTTTACCCGCAGCAGGAGTTGGCGGCGGATATCCTCGGTTATGTGGACGGGGAACGGAAGGGACAAGCCGGGGTGGAATACAGCCAGCAGAATTTGTTGGAACGATCGATGCCGTCGATTCAGTTTAGCAGGTCAAGCAATGGGAATTGGGTTCCCGATCGGCTGACGGCGGGATTTGTCCAGCTTGATGACTTGAAATTGCAATTGACGATCGACAGTCGCTTGCAGCGGGCCGCCCGAATTGCGCTTAAGGAAAAAATGAAGCAACACGATGCCAAGCGGGGCACGGTGATTGTAATGGATGCCCGTAACGGGGAATTGCTGTCCGTTGTAGCGGAACCTTCTTATGACCCTAATCAATATTTTAATTTCGATTTGTCGCGCTATAAAAATTGGGCTGTAACGGATGTTTATGAGCCTGGTTCCACTTTTAAAGCGATTAATGTGGCGATTGCTATGGAAGCGGGTGCGGTGAAACCTAATACTGTGTTTAAGGACGAAGGTCGGATTTACATGGATGGCTGGACTATCCAAAATTCCGATTACAAAGTCGTAGGCGCGCGCGGCCCTTCGACTGTTACTGAGATTTTGAAACATTCTAGCAATGTGGGGATGGTACACGTAATGAGAAGTATGAAACCTTCTCTTTACTATCAAGCTTTAGAAAAACTCGGACTCGGACAAACTGCGGGAACTGATTTGCCTTTTGAAGTAACCAGTCAGCTTAAAAATCGAGAGCAATTTATTAACTCTCCGGTGGAAGTTGCTACTACGGCTTTTGGGCAAGGTTTTTCGATTACTCCGATGCAGTTGGTGCAGCTTAACGGCGCTTTGGCTAACGGTGGCAAGTTGGTGACTCCTCACGTTGTGCGGGGACTTTTTGATAGGGAAGGTGAAGCTTATTGGAAGCTTCCGAGGCCGGTTCCGAAGCAAGTTTTTTCGCCAGAAACTACTAAGCAGGTGTTAGAAATGATGGAAACTGTGGTTGATGGTGGTACGGGGAAAGCTGCACAAATTCCTGGGTATCGGATTGCTGGAAAAACGGGTACGGCTCAAAAAGCTAAGGCTGGTGGGGGTTATTCTGACAAGGCGATTATTACTAGCTTTGTGGGGATCATGCCTGTGGAGGCGCCTCGCTATGTGGTTTTGGCGGTGATTGATGAGCCGAAGGACGGTTCGGGGGGTACGGTGGCGGCGCCGATTGTGGAGTCGGTGATGGAGGCGCTGATTTCTATTGAGAAGATTGCGCCGAGTAAGAAGTAGTTGACTATATCTGAGATGTGGCGTCAGGAATTGACATCGAATATAACGATCGATAACAGGGTTATTGAGGGCACGGCAATGCGGTTTCCCTACTCCAAAATGATTCATGGCGCGATCATCGGATATAACGATCGACAACAGGGCGATTGAGGACACGGCAATGCGGTTTCCCTAACCCAAAATGATTCATGGCGCGATCAGATATAACGATCGACAACAGGGCGATTGAGGACACGGCAATGCCGTTTCCGTAGCCCAAAACATGGATTAATTCTTGTAGGGACACGGCACTGCCGTCTCGAAAGCTGTGGGTAATATTAATTCCGATGTTTCCACCTGAAATATTTTGAAACTATTGTGGGGCGGGCTAGAAGCCCACCCCTAAATATTTAGACTAAAACAACTACACTGCCACCCCTTCAATTTTCTCATCAGTTAACTCGTACAACTCGCGCAACTGCTGCAACTTATCCGCATCCGGCAGCCAAAAACCGCGCCCGTTAGCCTCCAACATTCGCCCTACAATATTGCGAAAAGCTTCAGGATTGGCCTCGCGCAACTTCTGCGCCATCTCTTCATCCAAAGCATAAGTATCAGCCGCCTGATCGTAAACCCAACCATCAGTAAAATCAGCCGTTCCACCCCAACCAATTAACGCCGTCATCCGCTGCGAAATTTCATAAGCGCCGCCAGAACCTTGATTTGCCATCGCCTTAGCCCACTTAGGATTTAGCAACTTAGTTCGATATTCCAAGCGCAGCAAATCTTCTAAATTGCGCGGAGTGGTATCCTGAGAAAAACTTTCTACAAAACTCGTGTTAACCTTTTTGCCGCGCTGCTTTTCTGCGGCTTTCTTCAAACCGCCAGTATTTGCATAATACTCTTGAATATCAGTCAAACCGTATTCCACAGAATCAATTTCTTGAATTATGCGATCGCACCCTTGCAACAACTGAGTCAAAACCTCCGGCCTCGCTTCCCCCTTATCCTTCCTCCCGTAACTAAAAACATTGCGGCTTTCCCAAGTTTTCCCCAACTCATCCCCCGATTCCCAACTACCATCAACAACCCTATCGTTAACCAAAGAACCAAAATCCCCAGCCGGATTAGAAAACAACCTGGCAGAATAATTCTGCACACCTTGTGCCTGCAAAATTAAAGCGTGTTTGCGAATAAAATTCTCCGATTCCGGTTCATCAGCCTCCGCCGCCCGCACGAACAAATCATCCAACAATTCAATAATATTCACAAAGCTATCACGAAAAATCCCCGAAAGATTTCCCAACACATCAATCCGGGGGTGACCGACATCAGCTAACGGCTTTAATTCATAGCGAACAATGCGGCCAGTACCTTCTTTTAGAGGTTCAGCCCCCACCAATTCTAGGAGAATTCCAATAGATTCGCCCCGCGTTTTAATCGCATCCAAACCCCACAACATGACTGCGACAGTCTCAGGATAATTCCCCTGTTCATCAACGTGCTTCTCAATAATTTTCCGAGCAATTTCGCGCCCCCTTTCATAAGCAGCCGGAGAAGGCATCCGATAAGGGTCTAAAGCGTGAATATTCCGACCAGTTGGCAACACCCCAGCCCCATCCCGCAACAAATCCCCGCCCGGTGCAGGCAGAATATATTCCCCATTCAAACCCCGCAAAAGATTAGTCAACTCATCCGTCGTTTGCAACAACAAATCCCGCACCAACAAACCCTCCTCAAACAACCCATCAAACCCCTCTTTTTCTTCCTCTCTGCGCCCTCTGCGCCTCTGCGGTTCATTTTCTTCAAAAACCAGCTTTTGCACCTGTTCCTGTGATAACCTATCCCCAAAATAAGCCTCAAGATAAGAGGTCATTTCCTCAGAATTAGGGGGTTCCCCGAGAACGTGCAAACCCGAAGAAAACAAGCGACATTCCACCACCTGCAAATACTCGTAAAGCTTCACCAAATAGCGGTTAAAAGCATCAGCACTGAACATTCCTACAGTCTCAAAACTAAAAGCAATACCCAACTTGCGAGCCTCATCAAACGGACAATCAGCCTCCAAACCGCTATCTAAAACTTTCTTGCAAATAGCCTCTTTCAGCACATAATTCTTGGCGGTATCTTCTCGATATTCCGCAATCAAATCCCGCAAACCCATCAATTCCTTGTACAAGCCCGCGCGGCCGTAGGGCGGCACGTTGTGAGAAATCAAAACACCGTAACCGCGCCGTTTTGCCAACATCGATTCCGAGGGATTGTTGGCAGCATAGATATAAAGATTCGGCAAACTTCCCAACAAAATATCCGACCAAGAATAGCCAGTATTTCCCAGAGGAGAACCGGGCAACCATTCAACAGTGCCGTGCATTCCGAAATGAACCACAGCATCAGCTTGCAAATCATTTTGCAGCCACTTGTAAAAAGCAGCATATTGAGGGTGAGGCGTCAAATCGCGATCGAACATTAAGCGCATCGGATCGCCCGAAATTCCCAGCGGCGGCTGCAAACCTATCCAAACATTACCCAGTTGAATGCCACCGATTTGAAACTCGTCGCCGTCTGTCTTAATGCCCGTACCCGTTAAAGATTTCCACTGTTTTTCGATACGACTTGTTAACAAATACCCCAGCCACTTCTCCAGCTTTTTGACATTAACAGTATTGCCAAACCCTCCCCTCCCATCTGCGTTCATCCCCGTTAATCCGCCCCCATCTGCGGTTGCAGCATCATCCGCCTCTTTCACCCTGCGAATTAACTCCTCACCGTCAGCCGGAATTTCTCCAACTGTATAACCTGCGGCTTGAAGTTTGTGCAGGAAATTTAGCAGCGATTTCGGTACATTTAACAAAGCAGCCGTACCCGCCGCCCCGTAACCGGGAGGAAACCCGTAGAGAATAATTGCAATTTTCCTTTCAGATGGCGGAGTTTGGCGCAATTTCACCCAATTGTTAATTCTACTTGTCAGGCGTTTCGCGCGATCGGACACCAGATAAATATCCTCACCCACCAAACCGCCCAGGGGAACAGGATCGATCGCGCCATCCAACTCCGGCAAAGCATACAATACCACACTTTGCAAACCTCCAATCCCCTGACGAGTCCAGGAATGGATATCCTGAATCAGCAGAGGTGCGGACACAAAATAAGGTACATTTTTAGCAGTTAAAATGCGCTTAGCAACTTCCACCTGACGCCCCGCCTCCATCGAACCAGCAGGCCCGCCAACCAAAGGAAAACCAATAGTAGAAACAATCGCATCAACTTCCACAGCATCTTTAGAAAGCGAAAGAGTTTCAATATTGCCTTGTTTTCGCCGCGCAGTTTCATCAGCAGTCGTCATCCAATCCCGCACCGCCACATGGCCTTCAACGCCATTGATAAAAATCGGCAAAGGCACAATTCCCGCATCTTCAAAATAGCGAATCAATTGAGGAATATAAGGCTGCTTGGTGATAACGTGCTTGCGGTAAAGTAAGATGCCCACAACAGGGGATTTTACTTGATATGAATTTTGGAACCAATTGGTTCCAAATTTGGTGGAACGGGCATCTTGGCCGCCCCTAGCACTTTGATGACTCAGATACCAATCCAAATATTGCCGAGGCGATTCAAAATAACCATTATAATCAGGATGCAATAAACCCATATTGGGAGTTTCCACAGGCGGCGGAATTTCTGCAACCTTCAGCCCCAAATACTTTTGAGCAATAATCCAAAACATCGAGACAACATTATCCGCACCGCCCGCATTCCAGTAACCATAAATAATCAGCCAGTTTCGCAAATCTTGCACTTTTTGCACCGGCACATATTTTAATAATTTCGGTCCCACCTTCAAAAAGCTGATATAACCAGCCAGCTTATCTTCTTCTCGCCCATTGCTGAACTTATCCAGAATAAACTTAACAGGCTTCGGCATTCCCTTCGGTTTGTCACCAATTTTAAAAGCGCCAATTTGAGTAAGACTCATCAATTCCAAAGCCGACTCAAAAACCAGGCGAATCCGAATATTTTGCACCCTTTCTCGCAGCCACATTACCGCATCGTAATCAAACAGCAAACTCCCGAAAAACACATCAGCATTCAAGAGAGCGGCTGCTACAGCGTCGGGTTCGTCTGCGAGGGCGCGATCGCTAAAAACCCGTACTTCCAATCCCTGACAGCCATTAACAGCCAACTCAGCCGCTTTGCGGTACAACTCAGCATTAAAAGATTCAAACCCTGCAATTAAGACAATGCGTTTCACAGCCCAACCTCAAAATATTTGGTTCTTTTAATGATAAACTAATCGCAGAGATTCACAGGCAAAATGCCTGTGCCACTAATAAAACAGAAAAAATTCTGGCTTCACTTCTTTCTCTTCCTTCGCGCCCTTCGCGTCTTCGCGGTTCGTCAAATATTTATTTAAGAAGTAACAAAAGACTAAAATAATCAAACCAATCCAAGCAAACTCAAATCTATAACCGTGAAGCGAATACCTCCCGCAATAATCATTTTAGGTCAAAACAGCCAGCCGATCGCCAAAAAAATCTCCGCCCATTTCCCCGGTTCCCAGATTTACGGTTTAATCGATCGCACTTCCAACACAGACATCAACTTTAGCAACTTCGGCGAAACATTGCGGGAATTATTCGCAAAAGAAACCCCAATCATCGGTATCTGCGCCGCCGGAATTATCATCCGCACCCTCGCCCCGCTGCTGTCAGACAAACGCGCCGAACCGCCAGTTTTAGCCGTCGCAGAAGACGGAAGCGCCGTCGTACCGCTGCTGGGCGGTTTGCACGGCGTTAATGATTTGGCCAGAGAGATTGCAGCAGCCCTGGGCGTACAACCTGCAATTACCACAACCGGAGATATCCGGTTTCGCACCGCGCTGCTGAGTCCTCCCCAAGGCTATTATTTAGCGAATCCAGAGGACGCGAAGACTTTTATTTCAAATTTGCTCGCCGGGGCAAAAGTACGCCTAGAAGCGGCTGCAAGCTGGCTTTCCGAGAGCAATTTGCCGATCGCCCCCGACGCAAAATTGACTATCCGCGTCACCGAAAAAGCAATTGCGCCAACGCCCGAGTGTTTAGTTTACCATCCGCAAATTGTGGCAGTTGCACTCACAAAGCTATCGCATATTGAGCCGGAAATAGCGGTTTCATTAGTCCAGGAAGTCTTAGAAAATGCAGGTTTAGCGCCAGCTTCCGTTGCGGGATTTTTTGCATTAAAAGAGGAGATGGGAAATCCGGCACTTGAAGCAGTTTCACAATATTTTAAAGTCCCCGTCCGCTTTTTCAATCTATCCGAACTTGTCGAATTAGACTCAATTGAATTCATCGAAAATAAGGCCGCACAAATTGCCCTGACAGCAGCCGGTGCAAACAGTCACTTAATCGAGTTCGATCGCCCAAACTCCGTGAATTGCGCGATCGCCCTGGCCGCCGAACCCTTTGATGCTAGGGCGATCGGAATTAGCCGCGGCAAACTGGCGATCGTCGGTACTGGCCCTGGAGGCGCGCCCTGGATGTCCCCGGAAGTTAAGGAAATTCTGCGCGAAGCCACGGATTGGGTGGGTTACAAATTTTATCTCGACTTAGCCGGAACCCTGCGGGAAGGACAAAAGCGGCACGATTCCGACAACCGCGAAGAGATCGATCGCGCCCGTTTTGCCCTAGATTTAGCAGCATCCGGCAAATCTGTCGCCGTGGTTTCGTCGGGAGATCCGGGTATTTTTGCGATGGCGGCAGCGGTGTTTGAGGCGATCGACTTTGATGCCAAACCCGAATGGCAAGGCATCGATATTCGGGTGGCACCGGGCATTTCAGCCATGCAGGCGGCCGCTGCTGCGATCGGAGCACCCCTGGGACACGATTTTTGCGTGATTTCCCTTTCGGATATTCTCAAGCCTTGGGAGGTCATAGAACAGCGGATTGCGGCTGCTGCTGCTGCCGATTTAGTTATGGCATTTTACAATCCCATCTCGAAACAGCGGATTTGGCAACTCGCAAGGGCGATCGAGATTTTGTTGCAAAGTCGCGATCCTAAAACCCCCGTCATACTTGGGCGAAACCTCGGCCGACCCGCCCAATCTGTGCGGGTTTGCACCCTCGGCGAATTCCAGCCGCAAGACGCCGACATGAGAACTTTAGTTATTGTCGGTTCGAGTCAGACTCGGATTATTCCCCGCAAATATGGAGATGTGTGGGTTTACACGCCGCGCAGGTACGAAAAATAAGTAAAGCAGGAAAAACTGCGGAAATAAGCAAATGACGGAAAGCTAATTGACTTTGACAAGGAGATATTTTGATCTGGCTGGGGGAAGTCTAGGTTAACAAATGGCCACGAATCACTTGATCGCGCTCGGCCTGTTATTTCCTCTCATGGTTTTCACTCTCGATTGATGAGCGATCGCCTTTGATTACAGAAATCCTCGGTACTGAGGGATCTCGGCTTCCTGAAGCCAAGTTTTTCTGGCAGACATCGAATTTAGACATCGACTCCACCTTAGTAAGGATTGCAGCTTCATTTTTGGATATATTTAATTTACTGTAGTTTAGACTAACTAAAGATGAGAACGGTGGCTTTCAGAAGAACTAGAGCCACCGCGCCGGGAGAGAATGAG
>NZ_JAUBPS010000067.1:0-30877 GCF_036700865.1 Microcoleus sp. S13C4 | reverse complement strand
GTTTTTGAGTAACAGCTTGCCGGATATTCAAAGGCAGCTACTTTTGGCTGCAATCATTTTTTAGTCTAAACTACAGTGATTTAAGTCCGCGTACTTAAGTCCAAGGTTTTTCTTAACTGCGGGCGATCGCCAGGAAGTATCGCAACCGACTAGCAACGGCAGAATATCAGTATACAGGCGATCGTTGTGGTGATTCGATTATATTTGCAATTCCATTATACATGATGCCGCTCAGCAGCCGATCGCCCATGTATTTTAACTTGTGGAATTGCAGAGGCGGGCCTAATTTCCGCGATCGCATCCGGCCTCTGTTTTCTCACCAATTTCTTAAGTTTGCTAGCTGGAAAACAGATGTGTGTTGGGACTTTTTCGCAAACATCTTGCTAAAACAAGCAACCCGTGCATTAGGTCAAAATGCTGGGAGGGCGATCGACAATATCTAACTGGCGATATAACGTTAATAAAGTTTACAAATAGAGGGTATCTAAAAAATACCAGCAGTCACAACATTTACTAAGTAATTATTTCAGATTAAATTAATATTTCTCTTGGTGAAAAAAGCAAAGAGGCCAGCTATACTTAAAAAGTAAGTGAAAAAAAACAACTCGCTGAAACGATATGGCAACAACATTGTACGAAAAAATGGGTGGAGAGCCAGCCATTAAAGAGATGGTGGATGATTTTTACCGCGATGTTTTGGCTGACGAGATAGTGAGCCATTTCTTCGATCATACAGACATGGAAAAGCAGCGCCGCCATCAAACTGCTTTTATCTCTTATGCCCTCGGCGGCACCAAGCAATACTCAGGTCGTTCAATGGAGAAAGCCCACGCAGGTTTGAATTTACAGCCTGAACACTTTGATGCGATTGTGAAGCATTTGACAGATGCAATAGTTGCCCACGGCGCGTCCCAAGAGGATCTCGATGAAGCGCTAGGTAAGATCGCGACTTTGAAAGAGGCTGTTTTGTACAAGTAAGATCGAGTACAGACAAGAGGGTTTTTGCAGCCACTCGAATACTGATAAAAGTGGAGATTTCGTAATTGTGCAGCGAAAGCTCCACTTCGTTTTTGGCCGCATATAATGAACCGCGAAGATGCGAAGGAAGAGAAGAGTTCACAATTGAGGCGAAGATGGCTAGAGTTATTTAACTGACCTCCCGTATGAGTTATGGGAATCAATCGCGAGCGATCTTATAGCGCGTTTAAGTTATTTTCGACTGGGTTTATAAATACCTATTTCATTTTTTATAGTAGCTTATTCGGCTAGCCACAGTATGGCTAAAGTATATTTTACGGCATTCGTTAATTTACTTGAAATGCTGACAACTTATATTCCTCCTTTAGCTAGATGACGGTAGTTAAGTGCGGATTGCACGATCGGTTTACTAATTGCCAATTACCAATTCCCAAATCGTATATGCCGCAATACTTCGGAAAACTTCAAAAAACCGAACAGCCTTGGTCAACAATCGGTTCGGTAGAATCCATAAATAAAACCGATCGCACCTTTCACTTTAATTGCGGCGAAACTTCCCTAAACCTCAGCATCCTCGCGCCGAATTTAATCAGAGTGCGAATGTCCCCGACAGGTGAATTCAAAAGCCGATCGCAATCAATAACGGTCCCTGACGAAGAGTGGGAAATTACACCATTTGAAGTGCGAGAAACAGACGAAACAATAGAAATTGAAACAGCACAAATAACGATTTCAGTCAAGCGCGATCGCACTTCCATCGAATGCTTTGACAAATCGGGAAAACCCTTTGCTAGCGACTGCGATCCTAGTATGGGATGGCGCACCGGCGCAACCGCAGGCTGGAAACGCATCGAAGCAGACGAACACTTCTACGGTTTCGGCGAACGCACTGGCTTTCTCGACAAACTCTCCGAAGTCAAGACAAACTGGACAATAGACGCGCTTGACTACAATTCCCTCAGCGATGAAATGTACCAGGCTATCCCCTTTTACATCGCCCTGAATCCCGATCGCGCTTACGGCATTTTCTTCAACACTACATTTTGGAGTCGATTCGACATCGGCGCCGAACAACCGGGAGTTTTGCGGATGGAAACCAGAGGCCCGGAACTCGACTACTACATCATTTACGGCCCGGAACCCGCCCAAATTCTCGCCACCTACACGCAGTTAACCGGCCGGATGCCGCTTCCGCCAAAATGGGCGCTGGGATACCACCAATGCCGCTGGAGCTACGACTCCGAGGACGTTGTGCGGGAGTTGGCGAAGCAATTTCGCGATCGCGCCATTCCCTGCGATGTCATTCACCTCGACATCGACTATATGAACGGCTACCGCATTTTTACCTGGAGTCCGAAGCGTTTCCCCGATCCCGCGAAACTGATCGCAGACTTGAAAGCAGCCGGTTTTAAGGTTGTCACCATTGTCGATCCCGGTGTCAAGTACGAACCGGAAGGAGATTATGAAGTATTCGATCGGGGTGTGGAAAATGACTATTTCGTCCGCACCGCAGAGGGAAGGCTATTCCACGGTTACGTTTGGCCCGAAAAAGCGGTGTTTCCCGACTTTCTGCGGCCAGAGGTGCGCCAGTGGTGGGGCGAATTGCACCAAAACCTTACAGATATGGGCGTTGCGGGGATTTGGAACGACATGAACGAACCTTCGATCGCAGAACGGCCTTTTGGCGACGGCCACCAACACATCTGGTTTCCGCTGGATGCACCGCAAGGCCCGGAATCCGAGGGCGCAACCCACGCGGAAACGCACAATTTGTATGGGTTGATGATGGCGAAAGCTTGTTCCGAAGGGTTGCAAAAAGTGCGATCAAACGAGCGATCTTTTGTGCTGACGCGATCGGGTTTTGCGGGCGTTCAGCGTTACTCGTCGGTATGGATGGGCGACAATCTATCGCAGTGGGAATACTTAGAAATGTCGCTACCGATGCTTTGCAATATGGGGCTTTCCGGCGTGGCGTTTGTCGGTTGCGACATCGGGGGTTTTGCGGAGAATGCAACCGCTGAATTGTTCGCGCGGTGGATGCAGGTTGGAATGCTGTATCCCTTGATGCGCGGTCATTCGGCGATAAATACGGCCCAACACGAACCGTGGGTTTTTGGCGATCGCACTGAGAAGATTTGCCGCGAATACATGAATTTGCGCTATCAGTTGTTGCCTTATATTTACACGTTGTTTTGGGAAGCTGCGACGACGGGAACACCGATTTTGCGACCGTTACTATATCAATTTCCGCGCGATCGGGCAACTTATCACCTTTACGATCAAGTATTGCTCGGCCCGTCGCTGATGGCTGCACCTGTTTACCGCCCGGGAGTTGAACACCGCGCCGTGTATTTGCCGGAGGGAACTTGGTACGATTGGTGGACGGGCGAATGCTATCAGGGCCCGATGCACATTTTAGCTTATGCACCTTTGGAGAGAATGCCGCTTTACGTGCGGGGAGGGGGCATAATTGCGATCGCACCTGTGAAGCAATTTGTCAGCGAAGAACCGCTTGAGTCATTAAAAATGCGAATTTGGCCCGGAAGCGGTGAATGGACGCTTTATGAGGACGACGGACACAGTTTTGAACATGAAAAAGGTGTCTGGGCAACGACTAATTACAAGGTGTATTTGGAAGAGGAAAAAATCATCGTTGAAATTGCCGCGCGCGAGGGCCAATTTTTGATATCAGAACGCGAAGTTATTGTGGAAGTTGTTGGCGTTGGCGAACAGCGATTTACAGATGATGGTACGGTGCGGCGTTTGACATTTGGATAACTTTGGCATAAAGCGGTTTATGCTATGGTGGGATTCATTCAGGACGATCGCTCGATCTGGCAGAGTTTGAGATGGAAAGGGCGATCGTATACCTCGATCGATCTGAGCGTGTGATTCCGGTAGGGGTGCTTGGTCGCACTTAGCCCGCAATCTCAAAGCTGAAATTGATGAGGATTTAATTTAGTCTGATCGAGGGACTGTCTCGTTACCTTTTGAAATCGGTGAGTATCAGCGCGTTGCTGTCAAGATTGTGGACGATATTGTGGACGATCGCGGGATTGAAAGTTTTAAAATTATCCGATCGCAGCCATAATCTCTCTCTAGCATTGCCGAAGAGTTGGGGTGTCCAGCATCTTTATTATAGTAAAAAGTGTTTTAGTATAATAAAAGCTTGCTCCGGTAATCTTATTTCACTGGAATAACATAAGATAGCAAAACCTCAACCTTTGTCCCTCAGCCACCCAATGATGCGATCTGGTCGATACGTCCAACAAATCGAAGGATACAGCGCCTTCATTCCAGCGCCACTCCCCCCAAAGCCACCGATCAAAATGGACGGCGCGCTCAACCGCTTGCTCTCTGATGCCGATCGCGCTTTGGGAAGACTGGACGGTGCCACCTCTATTTTGCCCAACCCTGACCTATTTGTAGCGATGTATGTCCGTCAGGAAGCGGTTCTTAGCTCGCAAATTGAAGGGACGCAAAGCACCCTAGAGGACGTACTTCAATATGAAATCGATGTCAAAGGTCAAGAACGCTTTAAAGATGTGCAGGAGGTTGTTAACTACGTTAACGCCATGAACTACGGTTTAAAGCTGCTTCAAGAATTACCACTTTGTCTGCGCTTGCTGCGAGAGATCCATGCAGAATTGATCAAAGACGTGCGAGGGAGCGAGCGCACGCCCGGAGAATTTCGGAAAAGTCAAAATTGGATTGGCCCTCAAGGCTGTGACCTTGCTACTGCTGCTTTTGTACCTCCAACAGTGGCAGAAATGCACCACACCCTCGATAATCTAGAAAAATTTTTGCACGATACCAATTCCTTACCTGTACTGATTCATTGCGGATTAGCTCACGCTCAATTTGAAACAATACACCCATTTTTAGATGGAAACGGACGAATTGGACGATTGCTAATTACTTTTCTGCTTTGCCAGCAAGGAATCCTTCAAAAGCCTTTACTATACCTCAGTCATTATCTAAAATTTCACAGAATAGAGTATTACGATCGCCTGATGGCAATTCGCACTCATGGAGATTGGGAAGGATGGTTAAAGTTTTTTCTTCAAGGTATTTTTGAAGTCAGCCAGTCAGCCACATCAACAGCTCGTTCTATTCTGGAAATGCGAGAAAAACACCGTAAAATCATCGGTCAGCAGATTTCCACCAGCAGTTATGGATTGCGCTTGCTAGAAGTCCTTTTCCAGCACCCTATCGTAAATATTCGTTTGGTAGAAAATGAACTGCAATGTACTTACGCAACCGCGAGTAAAATCGTAGAACAATTTGTCAAACTTGGCTTGCTATGCGAAGTCACAGGTTGGCAACGCAACAGACTTTATCGTTACGAACCCTATCTCGATCTTTTTGAAAGCAACTACACATTAATCACTCCAGAAAAATCTGATTCTCTCCCATCAACTCAAAGTTAATCTTTTTTTAAGATAGCCAAATTTAGGCGCGCGCCAACTACAATTAATCAACTCATCATCTATCGGAAGTCTAAATCATTCATGCAGGTTTGTAGGGGTAGTACCCCGTGCCTACCTCGATCGGGGCAACCACGCGGGATTGCCCTAACTTAATTTTACAACTCATTTAGCCGCTATATAATATACGGGAGGCGAGCAGTAGACATCTCCAGAACAGCCAGTCTTGAACAGGCTTTCCGGTCTGTTCCACAAGAATTATTGGAGAGGTCTAGTAGACCCGACACTTACCCACAAACTATGCAACCCATCCAAATTACCACATTCCAAGCTTTGTGGCGCAGCTTGGGCCTGATAATCAAAGCCGCACCAATAGAACTCCGCAATTTAATATTACTCAACATCATTCGCGGTGCTGCCCCCTCTGCCGTGCTATTTTTAGATAAATTAATCATTGATGAAGTATCTCGGTTGCTATCGCAAACCCAAACAGCACAGCCCTTTGCTTTGATGCTTTCCCGGCCAATATTGCTGTGGAGTATTGGCGGAGTCTTAAGTCTCAAGTTAATCGGCGACTCTCTCGAAACAATGAGTTCTTTTGCAGCGACATCTTTGCGCGATCGCGTTCAAGGCTTTGTCGAAGGAAAAGTCCTGGAAAAAGTCGCGAATTTCGACGATATTGCCCTCTTTGAAAACCCCGAACTATTAAATATTGTAGAACTCGCAAAAACCGGAGTCTCCAAAATACAGCAACTAGCATTTACCCTCAGCATGACCATCACGGGAATTTTTATATTTATTCCATCTATTAGCCTTGCTGCTACCATAGCTTGGTGGGTGCCAGTGCTGATGCTGATTTCATCATCTCCCTCAATTTACATCCAAAGAAAATATAGCAGAATCATCTGGAGAGTTCAAAGAAAGCAAGCTAAAATTAGCCGCGAGATGAACTTATCCGCTAGAGTATTGACGGGCGAAGAATACGCGAAAGAATTGCGTTTGTTTGGCTTGCAGGAACTTTGGCTCAAACGCTGGCAGGCTCAGTTTTTGCAGTTTTTTAGCGAGATGCAACGCATCCGAAAAAAAGGAGCAATTGTTGTACTTTTCTGGTCAGTGTTTAGTAGAGTAGGAGTAGCTTTGCCATTTGTTTATGTGGTAATGGGAGCTTTGGGAGGGCGCTATACTTTGGGGGATTTGGCGCTTTATTCGGGTTTGATTGTCCAGGTGGAGCAAAGTTTGCAATTATTGATTGGAAACTATACTAATTTGTACGATATTTCCTTGGGCGTTAGTCCGATTTTTCAACTTTTGGAACTCAAGCCAGAATTGCAGTCTCCGCTTGTGGATGTGGCATCTCGCCTGCCTAGTTTACCAGATGGCAGACCAGATTCGGGCTTGAAAAAAGATAAAATTGCTATCGAAATTAAGCATCTATCTTTTTGCTATCCCGGTAGCGATAAAAGCACTGTTGAAGATATCAACTTAACGATTAATCCGGGGGAAATGCTAGTGCTTGTTGGTGAAAATGGCGCGGGTAAAACAACTCTTGGCAAACTCCTCGGTCGCCTGTACGACCCGACAAGTGGTACGATCGACTGGAACGGCAAAGATTTGCGATCGTACTCTCTAGCATACGTGCGATCGCGCATCGCCGTCGTTATGCAAGATTACGCCCGTTTCCCCTCCACAGTCCGCGAAAACGTCGGTTTCGGCGACTTGCTTTCACTCTCAGATGACACCGCAATTAACGAAGCTATTTCCGAAGCAGGAATTAGCGCAAAAGTCAATACTCTTTCCGCAGGTTTAGAAACACCCTTGGGGAAACAATTAGAAGATGGCATCGACTTATCGGGGGGACAGTGGCAAAGAATTGCGATCGCCCGCGCCTTAATGCGGCTTTCTACAGCCGAAGTGCTAATTTTTGACGAACCAACCGCCGCCCTAGACCCCAAGACAGAACACGAAATTTACAGCATCTTCCGCCAAATAGCCGCCGGGAAAACAACCATAGTCATCAGTCACAGATTGGGATTAGCAAAAATTGCCGATCGCATCGCCGTCATGGAAAACGGTAAAATAGCAGAAATAGGAACTCACGACGAATTGATAGCATCAAACGGAATTTACTGCTCAATGTTCACCCGTCAAGCTAGCAGCTATATTTAGTCATTAGTCAGCAGTCAACCGTCAACAGTCAACTGTTGACTATCTCCCCGTCAGCGTATCCGCATAAGGATCAGGCAAAGCTTGCTGCACCTCCAAAAGAGACAAAGCATCCCCAGTCAATGGTTGGCTAATCAAATTTTTTTTTAGCCCATCCCCCTTGCGATCGTGCTCTTGCAACTTCAGCAATTCCTCTTGATAAACAGCAACAATTCGCCCTAAACTCAGCACCAAATCATCCCAATTATCATCTCCCACCAACTTCTCAGAAATTCCCTCAAATAACTCTCCCGCTTGCCTTTTTTGAACATAAGCTTTCAAAAGCTTTCCCGACTTTTGCAAAACGGCCTGATAAATATCCCCATCAGACCACCAGAGCCCCTGTTGACTCAGCAGCCAAGTCAAAATATACTCGCGAGCGTGTTGCTCCTTCACCCAGGCCGCGAGATACTGCAAATCTTCCATAGTTACAACAGTCTCCTCAATTTTCCTTAAAATGTCCGCTTGTTTGTATCTACCGTTACTGCGATCGACATAATACCTGCCTTATCATCACCTGCCCGCGTCATTAATACCCCTTAAATCTTAAAAAAACCCTACTGATTTACCAAACAGCAATTCTGAGAATATAAAAATAAACCTAAACCTCCTAGGTCTATTGTCCAATACTTTTAGTCCACCGGAAAGCGGTACACCCCGCCTCGCTTTCCTCTCTCGCAAATCAATCCTCAAGCGGGAACAACCAGCGGGTTATTAGCATGACAAAGCAAAATTTTGGTTTAATCGGTCTAGCCGTGATGGGCGAAAACCTAGCGCTCAACGTCGAAAGCAGAGGCTTCTCCGTGGCTGTGTACAATCGCACAGCAGCCAAAACCGACGACTTCATGGCCAAACGCGCTCCCGGCAAGAACATTGTAGCCGCCAAGACTCTGACAGAATTCGTCGATGCCCTAGAAACCCCCCGCCGAATCTTAGTCATGGTGCAAGCTGGGAAACCCGTAGATGCAGTCATCGACCAGCTCAAACCCATGCTGTCACCGGGCGACATGATTATTGACGGCGGCAACTCGCTATACGACGACACCGAACGCCGCACCAAAGATTTAGAATCGATCGGACTGGGATTTGTCGGCATGGGCATCAGCGGTGGCGAAGAAGGCGCGCTCAACGGTGCTAGCCTGATGCCCGGTGGCACCCACGCTGCTTACGGCATACTAGAGCCAATTCTTACCAAAATTGCGGCTCAAGTAGATGACGGCCCCTGCGTCACATTCATCGGCCCCGGTGGCGCCGGCCACTACGTGAAGATGGTTCACAACGGCATTGAGTACGGGGATATGCAGCTCATTGCTGAAGCCTACGATTTGCTAAAAAACGTTGGTGGATTGAACGGCCAGCAGTTGCAGGAAGTTTTTGCCGAATGGAATACCACAGACGAACTCAACTCGTTTTTGATTGAAATTACGGCTAATATTTTCAAATACATTGACCCGGAAACTAAGCAACCCTTAGTTGAGGTAATTATGGACGCAGCCGGTCAGAAAGGCACGGGCCGCTGGACTGTAATGAGTGCTTTGGAATTGGGCGTGAGCATTCCCACAATTATCGCTGCTGTGAATGCGAGAATCATGTCTTCTTACAAAGGCGAGCGCGTTAAAGCTTCCCAAGAACTGACGGGACCTAGCGGCAAGTACCAAGGTGATACTAAAGAGTTTGTGAACAAAGTCCGGGATGCGCTTTACTGCTCGAAGATTTGCTCCTACGCGCAAGGTATGGCACTTTTGAGCGCCGCCTCGAAGTCGTACAACTATGACTTGAGTTTGAGCGAAATTTCCCGAATTTGGAAGGGTGGCTGTATTATTCGGGCTGGATTTTTGGACAAGATTAAAACAGCTTTCAAGGACGATCCCACGTTGCCGAATTTGCTGTTAGCGCCGGAGTTCAAACAGAGCATTCTCGATCGCCAATCGGCTTGGCGGGACGTGTTAGCTACTGCTTGCCAACTGGGGATTGCAGTGCCAGCATTTAGCGCCTCGCTGGACTATTTCGATAGCTACCGGCGCGAAAGATTGCCGCAAAACCTCACGCAAGCTCAGCGTGATTACTTTGGGGCTCACACCTACGAACGCACCGACAAACCGCGCGGCGAATTCTTCCACTCTGAGTGGACGCAGACTGCTAAAGAGTCGCTGCAAACCGGTACTACGGATTAATTAATTTCTGTAGGGTGCGTTTCGGCGCACCTTACTAATTTCTCTGGGTTGCAAATTGTTTTGACGTTTTTTTTTGAGATAGATTTTAATATATTCGTCGTTAAATAGTGATGGCGTCGTTTGTAGTAATCTATGTAATTTGATGAAATTTTTTATTGTAAGAGCTGCTGCCGTTTTGGGTGTGATTGCGACATCGGTATTGGATACATGGAAAGAAGAAGAGGAAAAAAAGCTTTTATTAGACAGTGGTATTCTGGAAGTGGATGAAATGACGGGCCAAGAGTTTGAAAAATTTCTAGATGTCCATTTTAGAAACTTTGGTTATGGTGTTACTTTAACTCAAGATAGTCAAGATTATGGGGCGGATTTAATTTTATACAAAGATGGATCAAAAACTGTGGTTCAAGCAAAAAGAAGCAAAAATCCAGTTGGGATTAAAGCAGTTCAAGAAGTAGCAGGAGCCGTCAGACATTACAAAGGGAATAAAGCCATAGTAATCACCAACAACAGATTTACAGAAAACGCTTACAACCTTGCTGAATCTAACGAAGTAGAGTTATGGGATAGAAAAAGACTCATCGAATTCATCCTGACAGCTAAGAAGTGTAAATAATTTATCTACCCAAGTAAGTTATATATAAAAGATGCACTGCTTTCCCGGTATCTTTAATCTCACTGATCAATCATGCTGCAAATTTCTAACACTGTGTTCATAGACGATCGCGAAATCGAGATTAGTGCGATTCGCTCTCAAGGCGCGGGGGGGCAAAATGTAAATAAGGTGGCGAGTGCGATTCACTTGCGCTTTGATATCCCAGCTTCCTCATTGCCCGATCGCTACAAGGAGCGTTTGTTGCAAATCAACGACCAGCGCATCACCTCCGAAGGTGTGATTGTCATCAAAGCCCAGGAACACCGCAGCCAGGAACAAAACCGGGAGGAGGCTTTGAGACGGCTGCAAGAACTGATTAAAAGTGCGATCGTCATACCGAAAAGGCGCAAACCCAGCAAAGCAACTCGTAGTTCCCAGCGCAAGCGTCTCGACAGCAAAACCAAGCGAGGGCAGATTAAAGCTCTGAGAGCTAAAATTACGGATTGATCGATGAAAGGTCGATCGGGCTTCTGAGTTTTTAGTTATAGCCTTAGTATTTTCCGGGCTTGGGTGCATGACTCAAACCCGTTTCCCTAGACATGGACGAACCCCTGCGGGTTAGTTGTCGTTCGGCGAGGGCGATCGACTTGGTAAGTCATCGGGAATTTTAGTTACATCTAATCCTAAAAGCTCAAACATAGTTTTTAGAGAAACCTGGTACAGGTTAGCCATAGCAAGTATGTTTTCAGCATTAGGTAGAGTCTTGCCTAATTCCCAGTCAGCTTGTCTTCGCTCGGAAATTCCGATTTTTTCTTTGACTTGAGGGCGTGTTAGTCCAGCTTGTTCTCTGAGTAGTCTCAATGGAGACTTCTCCTTTTCTTGTAAATCTTCTTCTATCATAGGACGAAATATTCATGATGTAAACGTCTTCATAAAGGCTTTTATAAGACGTAAACTTCATGTTGGTAGATCGTCGGGAATTGTGGCTACGTCTAGTCCCATACATCTAGCAAGTGTTTTTAGTGGCACGCCTAGCTCGCGCGCCAGAGCAATAGCCCGATCAAAGCGAGGAATGGATTCCCCTCGTTCCCAATCGCCAATAATGCGAATTCCTACCCCCATTCGACGACTAAGTTCAGGTTGGGTCAAATTTGCACTTTCTCTAAGGTTTTTCAAGGTTATGGTTTCTTGATCTTTAGCTTCCATCAATTATAGCAGTTAATTGCTAGCAGAATAGTGCTTGACAAAATTGAAATCTGGCACTAAACTGCTAGTAGATAGGCAAAACAAAGGCAACCGGGCGAGCCTCCAAGGTCAAAATGCAGGTTTGAAGAACTCCCTTATTTGTAGCGTCTATCAATTGTGCTTATACCCAAGCGTATTTTCGGGGGTTGGGCGCATACCTCAAGCCCCTTTTTTCTCAACGCCGAGGAGGTGGTGCCATGTAAAAGGTCGATCGACCTCACAGCACAGTCCAACTCAAAATTGTATCAAAGATCCAGGCCAAAACTTCTCCTTTGCGATCGCACAACTTCCGTGCTATCGTGCCATTTCTCGAACCATTCCCGATCATGCCCACATCAATTGACAACTTCTACCTAGGCGATGTCGCCTCCAACTTTCACTTTGCAGGCCCGCTGCTAGACTTTGAAGAAGAAATCCAGAATCAATCTCCCTTTCACGATTTAGACTACCTCACAGGCGAAATTAAAAGGGGATTCCTAGACTACGTGCGTCAAGGAATCATGCTGGACGCGATCCGAAAACTGCGATTGTACAAAGACAAGTTCAAAACTTTTAAAAGTTACTGCGAACAAGCATTAGGGAGACAGTATTTTTACTGCACGCAAATTATCAAAGCTGCGAGCATTTGCCTGCGCTTGATTAAAGCAGGCTTTGAGATTTTGCCTAGCTGCGTTGCTCAAGTTGTTCCTTTGTTCAAACACGCAATCACCGACCAATATGGCGACTGTCGTTTACAGGAAAAGTGGCAAGAAGTTGTCGATGTCATACCCAAAGAAAGGATTACCGCAGTAACTATTGCCGAAACAGTTGACAACAATCCCAACCTCCGGCTCAAACAAATTCGCATTAAAACCGACACCTACGCCCTTTTAACGAAAAAAGCAGCCGCAGCCGGACTGTCAATTTCGGAATTTTTGGCAAGGTTGGTTGGCGAATACAATCCCAGAAATTTAGAGCAGCCAGCGGAACACACTCCCGAACAAGAGGAGATTTTAGACCAATTAGACGCGGAGTTTAAGAAGCCTGCAACGGCACAGACTTCAAATTCGGCTCAAGACAAAGTTAAGTCTAAAGGTTTTGGAGTGAAAGTAGAGCCGAAAGGTGGTAAAAGGGAAGAAGTTAAGGCTAAAAGTTCGGAAGGGAAAGTTAACGCTAAAAGTTCCGAACGTGAAATTAAGTTGAAAAATCAGCAAACTGAAATCCTAGCTAAGAAACGGTCAAATTCATTTGAGGATAAAAATCATGAAATCATCAGCCCAAAATCCGATCATGCGTCAACTGAAACTCATGGAGGTTCAATTGAACGAAATTCAGTGCCAACTAATTAAAGCCACTGTGTTGAATTGGTGGCAAATAGTTTTGCCCGACGGACAGAAAATTGCGATCGAGCACGCGGGTGCCGGACACTGGATTTTTCGGGCTAACGGGCTTGAGAAATCTCATCCAGAAGTGCGGCTAGCTGTATTGAGGGCGATCGCTGAAGGTTGTCGCCGATAAGCTACGGTTAAGGACACGGCACGGTGTCGTGTCCCTACTGGGTGATGGGGTTTTTCATGATTTGGGGATGTTGGGGCGATCGACATTAGTTGTGATTGCGATCGGAATTTCCCAACTGTGGGGCAAAGTTAAAATTTCCCGCGTTGTGCGCCCAGGGCTGGTGTCAACCATATATTATGGGGTTTGGGGAGCAATGCCTTAGCAGAGCCTATTCATACATCTAAGTCAAGCAGCATTAGGCTAGCCCTCAATTCGTGACATTTTCTTCCCAGACTATACTCAAAAGACATCTCCAATAATCAATTTGAAATCCTTACTCAACCATAATATCAAATCTGTTAGCATCGAAATTATTCCTATCTCTCTTTTCTTCATCTGCGTTAATCAGCGTCAATCCCTTGTCATCAGCGATCCGAGAAATTATCTTTTTTTCACCGCAGATGAGGGCAGATAAACACAGATTAACGCAGATGAATGAGATAAATTCCGCTTCCACCATCCATCGGTGATTGTTGACTGTTAACTGGATTTGACCATTCCGATGCAACCGGAATTTATCTCATTGAGTTTTTCGACTGACAGTTAACAGCCAACTGTCAACAGTCCACAGTCAACAATCCCGGAGGAGTGCAACCGGAATTAATATTACTCGATTTGATGAAGCAATTTCTCAATTGTCTCCACTAACGTTTCAGGCTCAACAGGCTTGGGAAGATGCCTTTGAAATCCGGCTGCTAGTGCTTGCTGTTTATTTGTCTCACCTGCATAGGCTGTCAGAGCGATCGCGGGAATCTGCCCTCCCTCATCTGTGGATAGTTGTCGGATTTGACGAATCAACTCATAGCCATCGATTTGTGGCATCCCAATATCAGCAATCAAAACATCTGGCTTAAATTTAGTGAGTTGTTGTAGCGCCTCTGTTGCTGAAGATACATAGATCACCGTGGCTCCCGCTTGCTCCAAGATACATTGAACTAATTCTAAATTGTCTACTTCGTCATCAACTGCCAGGATACATAATCTAGCCAAGGGTGAAGTGTGAGCATTGAGTGATAGATTGTCCTTGCCATCACTGTTTGCATCATTGCTTCTGGCTAATAAGGGAAGTGTGACAGTAAATGTTGCTCCCTGTCCTTCTCCAAAACTTTCGGCTTTGACAGTTCCACCATGTAGCTCAACGACGTGACGCACGATCGCTAATCCCAGCCCTAACCCACCAAATGTTCTCGTAATACTGCTATCGGCTTGCCGAAATGTGTCAAAGACATAGGGAATAAATTCTGGCTTAATCCCTTTCCCTGTATCCCTAACTTGAATTTGTGCACAGGAATCAATCGTTTTTAGCTCAACTTCAACTCTACCTCCAGTTGGGGTGAACTTAATGGCATTGGTGAGCAAATTCCAGACAACCTGTTGCAATCTGGTAGCATCTCCTAACACATCATTTACATTTGGTTCGAGCTGAGTTTGAATTTGAATGTTCTTCGCTTCGGCGGCTAAACTAACTGTTTCGATCGCAGCTTTAATAGTTGTTTTCAAATTAAGAGGAGTAGAGTTCAAACTCAGTTTTCCTTGCAGAATGCGAGAAATATCCAGCAAATCCTCAATCAGTTGAACTTGCAACTGGGTATTGCGCTCAATCGTTTCGAGAGCTACCGCCGTCTTGCCAGAATTCAGGGTTCCCCTTCGCAGCAGTCGAGTCCAACCCAGAATCGGATTCAACGGAGTTCGCAATTCGTGCGACAAGACAGCTAAGAACTCATCTTTAATTCGGTTAGCTGCTTCTGCTTGTGTCCGTGCTTGCGATTCAGACTCGTAGAGCCGTGCTCGGTCGATCGACTGCGCTGACTGCTGTGCCAGCGCCAAAACGAAAGCGCGATCGCTCTCACAAAGCTGGGGAACTGTGGAAAAACTGAGCGATAGCCCACCAACGGCTTGTCCTTCAATCAACAATGGCACTGAAATCCAGGCTTCTGAACCCGCCTTGGCATAAGCTTGGGCTAAATCAGGATAACGGGCAATGCGGTTTTCGATGGTTTCTACCCAAACAGGTTGCCCACTTCGCACGGCTTCTGCCAGAGGATAGGGTGCATGAATCGAAAAACTGCGCTGAAATTCTCCTACGTGCTCATAGCCGATCGCTTGAATAATCTCCAGTTCGCTTGCATCCTGGTTTAATACCGCAACCAAACCACAACTTGCTCCCAGTGCGGACATTCCCTGTTCAATAATCACCTGAGCCACTTGAGCCGAGGTTAGCGATTCAGACAAAGCTGTCATCACCGCGAGCAATCGAGCCGTCCGGTTAGCAGCGAGTTCGGCGGCTAATTTCGCTTGTTGCGTTTCATTATAGAGACGAGCGTTATCAATGGCGATCGCTGCTCGCTGAGCCAAATCTTCAGCCAAGGGAATGTCTTCCAGGCGATAGCGGCGATCGGATTCAGTAAACACAAACGTAATGCTACCCAAAACGCGCCCGCGTGCCTGTAGCGGTGCAATGATGCAGGACTTTAACCCAACTCCACGTAAGATTTCCAGGTATTCACCATTCGGCACTGTGGCAACTAACTGTTCATCTTTAATCTCAATCCCAATTTCAACCTGTCCTGTTTGCATGACTTTAGCAATGCCATACCCATCATCGAGATGTCTGGGAAAGCGTTGAGCCAACTCCCAGCCAAACTGGATTTTTTCGGGATCGGAATGAGCCACTGCAACACGACCGATAGTGCGATCGTCATTCACCAGATCCACACTACACCAATCTGCAAAATAAGGAACTGCCAGCTTTGCAACGCTTTGGAGAGTTTGTTCATACTCCAGCGAAGAGGAAAGGACAGCACTTGCTTCCGCTAAAAATGTTGATTTTTCCTGAGAAACCTCTGCTACGGCACGGGCTGCCTGTTCTTGAACAAGCTGTACTCGTTCTTCTTCGGTTTGTTTGCGCTCAGTAATGTCGCTTAAAGCAGCAATGACCTTAATAATTTTCCCTTCTTCGTCAAACAAAGGGGAAGCATTGATCGAAAGCATTGTGCGGGTTCCATCGGCATGATTAATAGCGTGTTCAATGCCATAAATCGGCTCACTTGTTTGCATCACCCGCACAAACGGCAGTTCTTCTGCGGGGAAAGAATGACCATCCAGGCTGGTAATGAACCAAGATGGATCGTTGTAGCCTCGCCCTACAATTTCGCTGCGAGTTAATCTTAAAATCCTCTCTGCGGCCTTATTTGCGGCAATAATCTGTCCCGTAGAATCTAGAATGGCGATGCCATCAGGAATAGTTTGGAAGATGCTCGATAATTGTGCTTCACGTTCGCGCAGAGCAGTTTCTGCCTGCTTGCGCTTTGTGATGTCGTGCATGACGACAACTGCACCCTGTTTTTCCCCGTTTGGAGCTATAATTGCCTGTCCATTTGTTAACAGGGTTCGCGCAGTTCCCTGCTGCGGAACAATCATCATTTCTACATCACGAACCTTCTGTCCTTGCAATGCCTGGAACAGCGGAATATCCTCTGTCTTCATGCGTGTTTTGCCATCGGGCAAATACAAGTCATAATATTGGGCCCATCGATCGGGTGGGACTGGCTGCTGAGGTAATCCATGAAAATCTTTAGCGGCTTGGTTAAATACTGTCAATATGCCATCGGCATCGCAAGCCACAATGCCAGCTTGAACGTTGTTTAGAATTGCTTTCAAAAAGTCCTGTTCTTTCTGAAGAGTAGCTTCCACCTGCTGCGACTTGGCGATTTCGGCTTTCAATTGTTGCTCGGCTGGAGATGTTTCAGTTGTGTCTTGGAAGTAAATGAGTAAGTCTTCTTTACTCTTGATGAGGCGAATTTTTAACCATTTGTTGAGCGAGGGGTAGTGTTCTTCAAACTCAATTACAGTTTGCGTGGCGCTCGATCGATGACAATACTTATATAGTTCCGAGGTAGGATCGACCGAAAATAGTGTCTCTATATTTTTGCCGATTAGGTGTTGCCGCTTTCTGTTTAAAAGCTGCTCTCCTTTAGGGTTGACATAGGTGCACTGCCACTCTGAATTAATAGAAATGAATGCCTCAGCCATGCAATCTACGATCGCCGCAAATCGTGCTTCGAGTGCTTGGCAGTCCGTACATAGCTCTTGAGGAAAATTTACAGTAAGCTCTTCTCGATCATTCAAGGAGTGTGTACGTTCTACATTCATTGCGGTTAGTCCTGCCTATTTACCTATTATGCCAGTTATTGTTAGGGAATCAAGATATAATATGCCCAAAACCTAAGTCATTCAGTGTTTAAGCACACGGGCGATCGCCACTCATGGGACAGCACCGCTAAAAATTCGTCTTGAATCCGGTTAGCGGCTTCTGCTTGGGCCAGTGCAAGGCGATCGCCTTCTCACAGTGGTTCTGTTTTTTGTTCTGCTTGCTTGCGCTTTGTTCACGGATGGAGATGGTGCCTACGAGAATCAAGCTAGAGTTTCTTTAACAGCGAACTCATGCAAACTAGGCAACTGCTCAGCAACAGCCTCGACGAAACGTGGCGACTGTACTAAATCTCTGGCCTAGACATATTCTGTCATTGCTAATTGAGAATGCCAAATCTACCAGTTTGGTTGTAGAAACAACAAAACCCGCCCCCAAAGCGGGTTTTAGCTATGGACAGAAAGGGACTCTAACAAGTGACCCCTACAATGGCATTTTAGTGCTCTAATCAACTGAGCTATGTGTCCCCGATCGCTTATCCACCGTTAAAAATTTGCTTAGCGGTCAAATTTAACTCGGGAAACACCGCTGATTCAATTCTTTCCTCTCCCCGAAACAGCTTAATTTGATACTCACCATCTACTAACTTATAAACCGATAAAGTAGGCTGTTTCGGATAACCAATATAACGGCTACCCCCTAAACCCAAATAATATACAATCCAATATTCAGGAATGCCTAATGCTTCATAATCAATCATTTTATGTGCATAATTATCGCACCAATTTGTGCTGACTACTTCAATAACTAATTTAACCGAATTTCCCTGAGTAATAACTGATTCTGTTTCCCATCGAGACTCATTGGCTTCTACGGGTTGTTTATCTAATACAATCACATCTGGATCGTAGCCCGAGTTATCTTTAAATTTAATTGTACATTCCTTGGGAATAAAGTAAGGAAATTGTAATCGCCTGATTTCTAAACCCAATTCTATCGCCTGAAAACCCGCACTCGCTGAATGTTTACCAGTTGGATTTGGCATTTCAACCATAACTCCGTTATGTAATTCATAGCGTCCGTTTTCTGGTTTTCCTTCCAGAAATTCATCAAAACTCCTTAACTTCGATATCGCTTGAGTCATGGTAAAGTCTCCAATGCTCTAATATCGTTTGATTCTGATTCTGTAGGGTGCGTCAGATTTTTAAGTTAATTATCTAACTAATAGGTTAATTGTCTAGCGAAAGACCCAACTCTCGGTAGGACTGCAAACCTAAAACCCTTGATTTATAAATGATTGAAATTCATGGACACAACTGGACTCGAACCAGTGACCCCTACGATGTCAACGTAGTGCTCTAACCAACTGAGCTATGCGTCCTCACGAATTCCTAATGTAGCAGAACAATCGATCGCCTGTCAAGCATAAATATGAGATTTTTTAAGCGGACACTCTTGACATCGCCCCTAATGGCCAATCCCCCGCCAAATCTTCACAGTTCGATCGCCCGCACCGCTAGCCAAACTCCTCCCATCAGCACTAAACGCCACCGACAAAACCTCCCCCCCGTGGCCCGTCAGAATTTCCAGCAAACCCCCCGTACCCGCATCCCACAAATAAATCGTGCCATCCCGACTCCCCGTCGCCAAAACCCGACCATCGGGACTGAACGCCACACACAAAACATCCCCAGAATTGTCCCTCATACTCTGCAACAGCGTTCCACGACCCTGTGCATCCACCCGCCACAGCTTCGCCGTACCATCCCGACTCCCCGTCGCCAAAACAGATCCCCCTCCAGCCCCGCCTTGAGAAGGGGGGGAGATAGAGGAACTCGCAGCAAAAACGATCGCCCGCACCCAATCCCCGTGCTCGGCCAGAGTACAAATTGATCGACCATTTTGCCAATCCCACAACTGCACAGTCTTGTCCCGACTCCCACTAGCCAAAAACTCCCCGCCAGCACTAAAAGCCACCGCCTCCACTCCGCCAGCGTGACCAGTCAAAGCCGACATCCGCCTTCCCTTATTCAAATTCCACAACTGCACAGTTTTGTCCCGACTGCCGCTAGCCAAAACCTGACCATCCCGACTGAAGGCCACAGCAGAAACCCTGTCAGAATGACCAGCCAAAGCGTACCACCACTTACCCTTATTCAAATCCCAAATATGAATCATTTTGTCCCGGCCGCCACTAGCCAAACTCGCGCCATCAGGACTAAACGCCACACAAGTCACCCAGTCAGAATGACCCGTAAGAGTGTACCACCGCTTACCCGTGTCCAACTTCCACATCTCAATCGTCTTGTCCTCACTGCCGCTAGCTAAAGTCGCGCCATCAGGACTGAAAGCTACCGACGTGACGGCATTAGAATGCCCTACGAGAGTATGAACACACCTCCAAGTAGGCGCGCGTGCGGGCACAACCCGCTGCATTGGTGGCACAGGTATAATTGTGCCTGCAAGCGTTGGCGGCACTGCATTCTGCACCACCGGCGTCCTCTGCGGTACGGGAATTGCCCTTGGCGCCGGAGTCGGAACCTGCGCCGCCGACTGCTGCGGCTGCAAATCTTTCAATACCTCAGCTACAGATTTGTAGCGCCGACTGAGACTTGGTTCGATCATTTTGCCGAGGATGCGACTTAATTTCGGATCAATTGGAACCTTCAAAAAGTCTCGCCAAACCCAAACATCTTGATTGATATCAAACAAATCAAAAGGAGATATTTGAGTTAGCAAATAAATGCAAGTTACTCCCAAACTATACAAATCACTGGCATAAACCGCTTGACCTCTAATTTGTTCCGGCGCGACGAATTCGGGAGAACCGATAACTGTACCGGTTTCTCTCAAACCCTCTACAACTTTTGCAGCGCCAAAATCAACTAAAACTAATTCCCCGGTTAATGTGGGGTAAGTATAAATGATCGGAGTTTGAGAAATGCGACGCCGGATAATATTGGGGGGTTTAATATCTCGATGAATTACACTGCGATCGTGCACGAACTGCAATACTGGCAATAAATCCTTCAGCAGACTGAGAATCTGACTTTCGCTGAAAGGCCCAGTCCGCGCCAACTCTTCTTGTAAATTCTGACCTTCTATAAATTCTTGTACTAAATACTGATAGCGTTCCTGCTGAAAGTGCGCCAGCAGTTCGGGAATTTGCGGGTGTTTCCCCAACTCGTCCAGCCGCACCGCTTCTCGGTTGAATAATTCTGCTGCTTTCTCGCTGCTGCTGGTACCTTGGGATAGGGGGAAAAACTGTTTAATTGCACAGCGCGGTTTTGAGGGTTTGTCTTCGTCTATTGCTAGAAAAGTGCGGCCAAAACCGCCGCGCCCGAGGGGTTTTATGGCACGGTAACGCTCTCTCAGCAACAGTTTGGAGCCACAATTCAGGCAGAATTGGGTACGATCGGCATTTTGCGGGTTTGGACAGGCGGGGTTTAGGCAGTAACTCATAACTGAACCGAGAAGGAATCCGCAGCATATGTCTATGATACTGAGGTAAAAGGGCGATCGACTCTCGCGTTACAATTATAATCCTGGACGCACGGGCGACCAGAAACCGGGTTTTTCACCAAAATATTTGCTTAAAACTTTCAATCTCGGTTCAAAAACCGGGTTTCTTTGTTCGGGTGTTTAAGTCCTAAATTAGAAATTAAAGGACTGAAGTCCTTACTACAAAATGGTTAGTAGTCATGACTTTAGTCCTCATAATTTAAGAAGTCGCCTTAACTTTCAGAGCATACTCTTTAAACCTTTCCAAGTCAGCCATAAGAGTCGATTCAACTACTCGCGCTAGAAATGAATTGTCCATCAATTTTGCCAGCCAGCCGGGAACTCCATAAGCTACTGTCAGTTTGACAATGCTGCTGTTTTTGCGATCGTAAAATCTTATCGCACCTCGATTTGGCAAACCGTCTACCGATTCCCACTGAATTATCTGATTCGGCACTACTTTGAGAATCCGAGAAAGCCAGCTAAATTCTAACCCGCCAGTTGCGAGTTTCCAGCGCGACAATTCCGGGTTGTCTTCGAGAATGCGAACTGATTCGATCCACTTCATCCAGCGCGGCATTTGCTCTAAGTCTGACCAGAGTTGCCACGCTAATTCGATGGGAACTGCTACTTCTACTTGGACGCTGTGTTCTAACCAATCAGTCATGCGATTTTAGATTTTAGATTTTAGATTTTAGATTGTGGATTTCTCGTTTGTTGTCGAGTCTAGATCCCCCTAAATCCCCCTTAATAAGGGTGACTTTGAGAAGAATCTTGTCCCCCCCTTATTAAGGGGGGTTAGGGGGGATCTAGAGGACTAATGACTAATGAGTGTAAGCTTCGAGAATTGCCTTAGCCGCTTGATGGCCTGAAAGTGTCGCTCCTTCCATACTATCAATGTAGTCTTGCTGAGTATAACTTCCTGCTAGAAAGAAATTGGCGATCGGAGTTTTTTGAGCTGGGCGGAAAACATCCATCCCCGGTGCTTCACGATACAAAGATTGAGCGAGCTTAACAACACTGTACCAAGTCATGTTTAATTCCCGCGCTGAGGGGAATAAATCCTGAACTTGCTTAAGTACGTGTTGGGCGATCGCCTCATTGCTTTGTTTAATAAACGGATCTCCCGGTGTCAGCACCAACTGCAACAGCGAACCTTTTCCTTCTTGATAATAATCCTTGGGACTTGTCAGTGCCAAATCTGCAAAACAAGAAAAATCTGCATCTGCTGAATATAGCAAATTATCGATTCCTACAGCGTGGCTCAACTGTTTGCGCTTGGCTTCGTCTTCCAGTTCCGTTACCCAACCGTCGAACCGCAATTGTACTGTAGCAACTGGCACCGCATCTAACTTATAAATGTTGTCAAATTCTGACCATTTGCGCCAAGCTGGGGGCAATATTTTCTGAATTCCAGGCACATCTAATGCAAAAACATAAGCATCGGCGGTAATAGTTTCTTCCGTTTCGCCGCTAGCTATTGCCAAACCAGTTACGTGAGTTTCTGCACCTTCTTGAAACTGAATTTCTCGAACTCGGCGCCGCGTGTGGATTTTTGCTCCTTTTTTTTCCAAATATTCCACAATTGGTTTGTGCAAATATTCGTTGGGAGAACCAGCCAGCATCCGCATGACAGAGGCTTCGGTTTTTGACGCAAAGAATTGAAAGATTGTCAACATACACCGGGCAGAAATATTTTCAGTGTCGATAAAACCCAGTGCGTAGGCGATCGGATTCCACATTCTTTTGAGCGAGTTTTGGTTGCCACCTTGACTGCGGAACCAGTCAGCAAAGCTAACTTTATCCAAATCGCGGATAGTTTTCATTGCCCCGTCAAAGTCTATCAAACCTCGGACGATGGGGCTAGTTCCCAGGGCGATCGCATTTTGAATTTTGTCTTGTACGGATAGCTGAGATGTCGTGAAAAACGCCTTCAAACCGTGCAAAGGAGCACCCACGGGAAAGCGAAAATCTAAAGACCCGGTTTCGCCGCCTCGATTAATAAAAGTGTGGACGTGTTCTTTGAGGAGCAAATCATCAAAAGCTCCCACTTTTTTCATCAGGGCAAATAAGTTATAATAGCAGCCGAAGAAGACGTGCAAACCCATTTCAACGTGATTGCCGTCGGGATCTACCCAACTGCCGACTTTGCCGCCGACAAAGGGGCGGGATTCAAAAATTTCTACTTCGTGGCCAGCATCCACTAAATCGACTGCTGTGGTCATTCCAGCCAGTCCCGCACCTGCGATCGCAACCCGCATTTTACCTATCCTTTACAGTATTTTTACAAATTGTAACAAAATTTAGAATATCAGAAATATTATTAAAGTTCGTAAATGCCGATCGACACTTGTATAGCCCTCTGAATTCTTGCTAGGACATCGGCACTAAGTTGACCGTAAGGGCCTTGTTCCAGATAAGTCTTTTGGACAATTATAATTTGCTCGCAGACAGCCAGCGAGTCAGATTCTAAGCCTCCTTCACCGTGCCGTAATCAAAACCCGAGTCGGAGTTTCGCCCCCTCTCAAATCGCTAGTAAAAGGGACAATCAGTACAGTACGGCTCAATTCATTCCGGCTATCTATGGAAACGACAGCAACAGGACGCTTTTTGGTATCTCCGATCCTTCGCAAAGCTCTAACAAGATAAACTTCGCCTTGTCGCGGATAAGCTTCTGTCATTGTATCAAAGACCTTCCTCTATTAAAATTTCTTCCATTTGTTCCTCGGCAAAGGTTGCCCATTCTTCTTCAAAATCAATATCTTCTTGGCTGCAGTTTTGATAAAATTTCCGCAACTTATTTTCTATTTGCTTAGCGTACCAGAGACGGAGAGCTTGTTCGATCGCCTCCGTCCAATTATCAGTAAGCTGGTCTATTTTATCAGCGAATTCAGCATCAAGGGCGACTAACACTTCTCGCTTTTGAGTAGAATTTGACATAATCATTCTCCTTAATAATTTAAAAACTATGGTGCGCTGGGGCGCACCTTACAAATTACTTTTACATATTCCTTCTTCCTTCTTCCTTCTTCCTTCTTCCTTCTTCCTTCTTCCTTCAAAACATCGGCATCAACTGAAGTGGCCCAATTCCCAAGTCTTTAGCAGACACCCAGCGCACCTCAAGCAAAGCGATCATATCCTTAAACTGAGGCTGACCGCGAGAAGCACCCATCAAGCCTTTAGCAATAATCAAACCGCACCAACCGTTGGTTAATTTACAGCGACGGTCCCACTTCTTGCGAGCTTCCTGATGCACTGGATCGTCTTCATTAAACTCTCCAAACAAATACAGCTCCCCATTTTTAGTTTGCAATATACCCAAGTCGTATTGCTCATCCTGAAAAGGATTTTCGCCCGGATTAAAACCAATCCCCTTCACGCCTCCAGCTTCTTTCAAATCCTGAATCATAGTTTTTGCCTTCGGATGAGAAGTTTGAATCATCACCACCGGCAAACCATCTCCGGCGGTATTAATATCAATTTCTGCACCTTGGTGAAACTGGACACTTTGGCGCAGGAACTCTACCGTTTCCCAAGGTACGGCGCCGAGACTCAAAAATGAATTTTGCGGCACCAAATCGTCCCGCAGCAGTGGCTTGTCAAATTCATCATCATCGTCATCGTCATCATCGTCATCATCGTCATCACCCAGCATCTGTAATAATTCGTGTGATACGTCGGGCATCGTCGAAACTTTAACGGATACCTGTTGAATTTCTCCGTCAGACTGCGGAACTGGAATGCGGTAGCGGCTGCTAAGACTGGGAAACGTCTCTGCTCCCAATTTCCGGCGGCCGTTGCGGAAAAAGCGATGAAATGCTTCGAGAGCAACTAACATCGTGAGGGCTTCTTCTTCGTAAAGAATCGATCGCAATCCTTCTAAAGGATGTAGGTTGCCGAAATTTGGTTCAATTTCCGATGGAGGCAAATCGGCTAAATCAATTTCTTCTTCGTCGTCCTCATCAATATCGGTAGAACTTTCAAAGGTGAGAAACAAACAGTCTTGCCCTAAAAAAGCCTGTTCTAAATCTTCAAAAGATTCATCATTATTGACGACTCGTTCTCGAAACCGCTTCAAGGATTCTAGAGAACGGTAAAGTAAAACTCCGTAATCCATTCTGCCTTGCCCCAATACGGACACGTAGAGGCTGGCGACATCCCACTGATTGATTTCAATAGATATAATTTGGTGTTCGCTCAAAGTCCGCCACGGAGAATCTTGCCAAATTTGAGCAGCTTTTTCCATTAAAACTTCAGCATACTGAGGGGGTAACTCAGGAGGTCTGTTGATTGCGACCTCTTCCATACCGCGAAATATTTCGTCAATTAAGGGCAATTCCGGCACGTAGTCAATGGAAATGCTTAAATCTTGAAGTACGCCCCGCAGATAAAATTGAATTTCTCGGTTTTTGACTACTATTTTTTGGGGCCGACCTGCGGGAGCCGGACTTTGGGGATGTTCCATTGCCCGTAGCAGGGCCCGGACGATCGCCTCTGGGCCGGCATCTGGGCCTACCATGTCCATAGCCCTCACGACTCCTTCGGAGCCATCGACCCAGAGAATGCACTCGCCACCAGCTTCTAGAACGTCATCGTCATCTAGCATCATGTGCGAGTCAGCATTAGATAAGGGTCGGCGATCGCCCTCCCACACGCTGGGAATTTGAGGTAAGTTTTGTAGCCGACGAAGAGTAGAGCGATTCAGCGCTGCCATAGAGTAAGCCCGTTGGGTGAAGCATTGTTGCGGTGCCGGTAGCCGGTCAACCGCTGCTTATCAATCATAAACCCTATAGGGGGAGAGGACATCGAGCTTGGGAACGAGGCCCCACGGGAATTAAAAATTAGAAGGTAAAAATTCTGCCTTCAGCATCTAACCGAAGGCCTTCTGGCGAATGCCTGTACAATGGAGGGATAAGATTAAACTCTTACCATTAGACAATCTCAGGAGTTCGGCAAATTATGACTCAAGCCATTTCTGAAAAGCGTGGAATTCAAATGACGGACTCTGCTGTCCGTCAAGTTTTAGCTCTGAGAGAAAAACAAGGTAAAGACCTCTGCTTGCGGGTAGGGGTGCGCCAGGGTGGCTGCTCTGGTATGTCTTACGTGATGGATTTCGCAGATCCCAGCACTGTGAAATCCGACGATGAAGTGTTCGACTACGACGGTTTTCAGGTAGTTTGCGATCGCAAGAGCATTCTTTATCTCTACGGTTTGGTTCTCGACTTCAGCGATGCTATGATCGGGGGCGGCTTTCAGTTTACTAACCCCAACGCAACTCAAACTTGCGGTTGTGGCAGTTCTTTTTCTACATAAATTGGAAAATAGGGCATTGGGGATTGGTAATTACTAATTGCTGAGAATGCCTCGGACTGCATTGCTGCGTCCCGCACCCAATGCTCTTTCCAATCTAAAATCTAAAATCCAAAATCTAAAATCGAATGACCCCTGAAGAATTGTTTAAAGACGGTTTCGATCGCTACCAAGCTGGCGAAGCCCCGGCTAATCTGATCCCCGTGTTTAAAGAAGTGTGCGAAAAAGCTCCCAAAAATGGCAATGCCTGGGCTAGCCTCGCGTGGCTCTACCTGTTGGAAAATAAACCTGCACCGGCTCAAAAGGCAGCGAAAACAGCCGTTAAATTGAACCCTCACGACCCCCAAGCTCGCATCAACCTAGCAGTAGCAATCCTCGATCTCAAAGAGAAAGGAGTGCGGCCCCATGTAGAAGTGGCTCAGCAATTACTGATGGCTTCCGAAGAGTTGCTCGACGAAGTTAAAAAAAATTTTGAAGAAGGATTAAGCAGAAAACCCGACTGGAAGAGTCTCGCCCGCGTTAAACAGTGGCTTTTGGAGCCGTAAGGGCGCAAACAAGTCGATTTGGGGGCGGGGAGCAATGAAACTGGCTTGGGAGTTTATTACGAGATCGTAATAAATCAATAAATAACTTTATGGAAAACTCAGGAAGTCAGTGCTAGTATTTGAAAACTTAGACGATTCACAAACCCGCTCAGCGGTTTTCAGATTTTACTACGATAAAACTAGGAGTTGTAAAAACATGAGTAATGACAGCCACGTTAACATCAAACCAGCAACCCGCAACCACAAAGGTTTCTTTATTCAGCCCGCTTCTTACAAATTGATGAGCATCGATAAATCCGGCTGGGCGTTGATTTGTATGGACAAAGCAGTTTGTCACTATGTAGATCCGGATGATTTGCAATTGCCGAATAAATCAGGAATGTCTGAAGGTTAATTCTGAAGTTGTGAGAGACTTTAAGATGCTTTATTTGAGTAGCTGCCCTCCATTGAGGGCAGCATCTTTTTTTGGTCAGGAAAAAGTCCGGCAACAAAGCCGTGTACGGGATTTAAGGGATAGAAGAAATTAAGGAAGAATTGCCGATTACAAATTAGCGATTACAAATTCCCTAATTGTTAGATTTGAAGGCAAAAAGCATCTCCAACTCAGCAGTTGTCGGTTGCGTAGAAGCTGTGGCTACGCTAACTCCTCGGAGAGAATTGAGCAATTCAGCGGCGGGCGGCGAAACTAAATTTGGCTGTACTGCGAGCAAATATTGGTTAGCCCAAGACATGGTTTTTTCCATATCTATATAAAAGTAACCTTGGTTAGCCCGCGGTAAAGAAGTAGCGATCGCCTGAAAACTCGGACTGCTGCTTAGCGGCTGGGGCGGCGTCGAAGTAATCACATCGACTAACGGCCCGCCGAAAGCCACAAACACAGAATTTTCATTCAGCCAACCGTGCCCGAATAAAGTGCCTTGCTGGGGTATTTTCCATTCCGTAACTTCTTTGCCTTGAACTTGTCTGGGGGCGACACTGACTGTAGCATTGCTTTTGGCGATCGCATCGAGTTTTTTCAGGGTTGCTTCGGCGGCAGGGCGATCGCTGGTTTCAAAAATCATCGCCGCCCCCATCCCCAACTGAGACAAAATGCCTTGATTGGAACCGATCGCCCCGATCGCAAATTCCCCATTCATCCAACCAAAAACCTCTCGATCCGCATCCAAATCCAACCGCTTAAAACTACTCCTCACCTGCTGAACTCCCCTGTCAACTTCCGGGCTATCTTTTGCCTCAGCGGTTACTTGCGACCAAATTTTATCGATTCCCTTGCCACCAACTAAAGCAATAGTTTCATCCGGAAATCTGGGCAACAATTTCGATGCGACTTGTGGATTTTGCTGCACGAATTTAGGGTCTAACTGAGCAATAGTTTTTACCCTCAATCCCGTACTATCCGCCCCAATTCCTGCAACCAAAGACTTGACTTGTTTGAACTGGGAAAACACTGTCCAAGGCAACTGGATATCTGCGGGCAAATTAGCTTTCAATTGCTCAATTGCAGCAGGATAGTCAGCAATATAAACAGTTGCGATGGGATTCTTGACACCAGCACTCTCTGCAAAAAACTTAGTTGTGCTCTGCTGCGTAGCGAGGGAGGGTTCTCCTTTAAAAGTATCGATCGCCAATTCCACAGGCTTTCTCAAAGGAGCCATCACTAATTGGTCGTTCAGCAAAGCCACACTGTAGCGCTTGCCGGTTGGCTCTGCAATCTCAGAAATTTTAACTCCTTTATACTCCGTTTCTTGAGTAGTTGCACCGGGCTGAGATTTTAATTTATTCGCAAAATTCCAAGCGCTAATTTTATTTTTGACGCTGACTACAACCAGCAGCTTAGGAGGCTCGGTTTTCGCCACACCATCAGGAGGCAACAAAGCGACCATCACCCCCCCCAGCCAAGGCTTTAAGTCCCTGTCAAAGTCGATTTGAGTGCCTGCCAAGCTTTGTTCTTGAAAGGTCTTCAAACCCATGCCGACCAACTTTTGAGTCCCTGGCGTGCCAAATCGCTGCAACTGATCCAACGCTTGGGGATTGGGGGAGATGAACGCGGCCATCATTGCTTCGTCGGGTACAACTTTGGCGCTGTCTTGAGGGTTGGATATTTTTTGGCTCAAACCCTGGAAGTAAAAGTAGACCGCAGCGCTACCTGCTGCGACGATGGAGGCAGCAATTAGAAGCTTTGATTTTTTTGCAGGCATGGTTTGTTTTCCTCGCGTCCCCTATCAGTTTAATCAAAATACAGAAAGCTTGTGGGGAGGCGATCGAGGCTGCTGTTTATTTTTGTATAATTCACAACAAGTTTGGACGATCGTCTAAACTACTAAAAATGTGCATTATTGGTAAAAGATGAAAGTAGCGATCGCGGGAGCAACGGGATTTGTAGGTAGCCGGCTGGTGGAGAAGCTGCAAGCTGCGGGACATCAAGTGGTAGTTTTGAGCAGGGATGCAGCGAAGGCTAGCCGAGTTTTTCCGGCTTCAGCTTATCCGAATTTGGAAGTTGTCGCCTACACTCCTGCGGAGTCTGGTGATTGGCAAAAGTCGATCGCGGGCTGCGACGCTGTTGTCAATTTAGCCGGGGTTCCGATTGCGGAGGAAAGGTGGACGGAGGCGCGCCAGCAAGCTATTCTCGACAGTCGCAAACTGACGACGGCAAAATTGGTGGAGGCGATCGTCAATGCTAATCCTAGACCATCGGTGTTTGTTAGCGCATCGGCGATCGGCTATTACGGAACCAGCGAAACCGCTGAGTTTGACGAAACGAGCCTCGCGGGAAACGATTTTTTAGCAGCAGTTTGCAAAGACTGGGAAGCAGCCGCCCAACCTGCAAAAAATGCGGGAACGCGGCTAGCAATTTTGCGACTGGGGATAGTTTTGGGAATGGGAGGCGCGTTGGCAAAAATGCTGCCGGCTTTTAAATTATTTGCAGGCGGGCCGATTGGGACAGGAAAACAGTGGTTTTCTTGGGTTCATCGCGAGGATGTGGTTGATTTAATTTTGTACGCTTTGCAAAATTCGCAAGTTGAAGGCCTTTTGAATGCGACAGCACCGAATCCGGTGCGGATGAATGAATTGTGCCAAACTTTAGGGGAAGTCTTAAGTCGGCCTTCTTGGTTGCCGGTGCCAAGTTTTGCTTTAGAAATGCTGTTGGGAGACGGGGCAAAAGTTGTTTTGGAAGGGCAGAAAGTGTTGCCTAAACAAACTTTAGCTAGCGGTTTTCAATATCAATATCCGACGCTGAAATTAGCACTCGAAGAGATTTTATCGGGAAGTTAGGAACCTACGGAATAGAACCCGCCGAATAGAATTCGGGGCTAAACAAACAAAGTCTGCCTGCGCGCACTCAAACAAAATTCCTCGTTACCAGGCTCTGCCTGGTAACGCATATCCAGAGGCTCGGCCTCGCTTTCCCCGAAAGCAGATGAACCATCAAGAAATAGCAACCGGGTTGACAATTCCCGCCGAACTCCCATTCCTTCAAGCTATCTGCTGGCAAATTGCTGATGTAAAAAAATTGAGCTTCAAGGAAATGCTATGCCGCTACGAATCTGGCTGGCATTATTGGGGAGTTTTGGGAACACCTAGCTTTGAGGAACTGGCTTTTATTCAACAAATCAGCCAACACTATCAGTCTTGGTTAATAGCAGAACTGAGAACCGGTTTTCCGCCAAAACATTCAGAAAATTGGGTAAGTTCTCAAGCAATGTTTAAACGCGAAATTCATCAAAAGATATTAACTGTACTCAGCCACTTGAATGTCGAATTTCTACAGGAATGTCGGGCGTATTTTGGGGGCGGAACGTTGGTAAGTATGGAACACGGAGAATATCGGTTGAGCCAGGATATTGACTTTATGTGTCCGATGGATAATGGCTACCGTCTCCTGCGCCGCAAAGTTGCCGAAGGAGGCTATGATGCGATTTTTGCTAGTCGCGATTCCCTTGGGGATAGCTTCGCTTCACGCATTGTTCTCCCGAACGATATTCAAGCCAACCAGTATGGGATAAGATTTCCAGTTATTGTGGGCGGCACTACTATTAAATTTGAGATGGTTTGTGAAGGGCGAATTGAGTTTGGCGAACCCAATTATCCAAATTGGTCGCCTGTTCCTTGTTTGAATCAAATTGATAGTAAGCTGTTGTGCCTTTAAATAGGGTATAATAAAAAATGAGTTTAGTCAATATCTACAAAAATGCCAGCTAAAAACCATCTCAATCCCC
>NZ_JAUBPS010000144.1:0-3066 GCF_036700865.1 Microcoleus sp. S13C4 | reverse complement strand
TGATCGCTGGTATTTATAATTATGAACTTTCTTTGAAGACCAACTAGCGATCTCCTAAGACTTTCGCAAGAGGTCTATTCGTTTAAGCTCTAAAACTGAGAATCATCCGTCAGTTGTTCAGCACAGATATATTTTGATTAAAGGCTGCAGGTTGTATTCCAGAGCGACAGGGCAAAGCGATTAGCGCCGATCGCAACTCCCCAGGAACCACATTGATTAGGGCGATCGATCATCATTAATTGAAGCAGCACGGCGACTAGCAAAAGCATCTTTATTGGGTTGAAGCGACAAATCATCTAACAGCACCAGCGAGGTCTTGACAATGATTACCTTATACACTGCACCATCTTTTGAGGAACTACCTAGCATCAGCCCACCCTGTCTAGAGCTTGAAACTTGGCTACGTATGGCAAAGCTGCCCTACAACAAAGTCATCGTGATAGCACAAAGTTTTGAGCTTGCCCCCAAGGGTAAAATTCCTTTTATCGACTATCAGGGAAAAATGGTCGGTGATGCTTTCTTAATCATGGAAATGTTCAAGCAAACAGAAGGGATTGATCTTGATGCTGGTTTGACCCCCGTTGAGCGATCGATCTCTCTAGCGTTCCGCCGCATGATCAAAGAGAACACTTACTGGGGCGCAGCCGAGACTCGCTTCGGTATAGAAGAAAACTGGCAACGTTTTCGAGCAGTGGTAGCCCGTGCGCTCTTCCCTGAGACCCCATTAGAGGTATCAGAACCTTTTGCCCAAGAGTTTGGTAAAACAATGCGATCGCAGATGCAGGCTCATGGAATCGGTCGTCACAGTCATGAGGAAATTGCCCAGATAATCTGTGCTGATTTTAAAGCTCTCTCAGACTTTCTGGCAGACAAACCGTTTTTTATGGGAGATAAACCCACCACATTAGATGCGACTGCCTATGGCTACATTGGTAACTTCCTGCAGCCGCGCTTTGAAACCCCAATCGTTGATTATCTACTTGGGCGATCGAATTTATGCCAGCATTATGAGCGAATGACTCAGCATTTTTTTGCCAATAGCGAAGCCCAAATAGCTCATTAAAAAATTATTCAATGTTTAGTTTCCGTTCAACTTCATGAGCTAATCTCGTTTTTTGACAGATCGACCAATTAATAACGTTACTCTAATGATTCATCACCTTTCTATTTCTGCTCAAAACCCCCAGCACGTTGCACAAGTTCTGGCTGAAATTTTGGATGGGCAACCAACACCTCATCCTTTTAGCCCCGACGGCTATATCGTTTTCCCTTTTGATGAATATGGTACAGAAATTGAAGTTTATCCCTTGGGGACTGAGATAACATCCGGTGATAATGAGGAGCTGCGTGCGTATATACAAAATACGGCTGCTTCTAAATTCACAGCAACTCATGCCATGCTATCTGTCCCTGCCAGCATCGAACAAATTGAGCAAATGGCCGCCCGTGAAGACTGGCTGCTACAACGCGCTAGCTTTGGCTTTGATTTCATGATGCTTTGGGTAGAAAACAGATTGTTGCTAGAGTTTCTAACCCCCGATATGACGGCTCAATACCTAGCATTTACACAAAGAGAAAATCTGAGAAAATATTTTGTTTTCCCTGATAGCGATCCAACCTCTGCCAGCACTACGAACGAATGACGTAGGAGTTTTTTTTTCGATTGATAGTTAACAAATCAACTCTCGTTCATTCCTGACTACATCAATTTATTAACCCAAAACTTAGCTAAGATCTGGCAAGAAATCAACAAAAGTCCCGGTGTCTGTGGCGGTGATGCTTGTATCAGAAATACTCGTTTTCCTGTTTGGGTGCTGGAGAGCTTTCGTCGCTTGGGTATGAACGAGTCTCGACTATTAGATAACTATCCCACACTAACGGCTACTGATTTAACAAATGTCTGGGCTCAGGCGGCAGCTATTTCAAATGAAATTGAAATAGCTATCGGCGAGAATGACGATTATGAAGATGATGGGACGTGTTTATACTGACGAATAATTTCCCAGAGTGGTTGTAGAATTGCTGCGCCCTATGATTCACAATATTCTGACAGTGCAAGAAGCCGGAAAGGATAACCAAAAATTCCTGACCAAGAAGTGTTAGCTTTTGCAGTAAGTGAAAATCGAGATATTTTAACTCTAAATCGCCGTTATTTTATCAGACCGTACAGGTTCCAGCCTGACGATGCTGGAATTATTGTTTGTAGGGGAGAGGAAGATGTAACAAGAAGGGCTGGTAACATTAATCAGGCTATTTCCTCACTTGAAACATGAACAAGTCAAGTGATTCGAGTCGATCGCACTCTCGTCGCCATCTATATCTTAAGCGATCGCCCCAAAGCAAACTCAAGCAACCTCAATCCGAAAATCACTGCATCGGTTTGATTGCTGGCTAGATGCCATCGCCGATATTTCCCGCTGAAAAAACCTAGGAGGCGACTAAAACAGGACACTGTGAAATCCGGCAAACATTGGACACAGTTGGCTGGTGGGTAACGACTCGCAGTTCGTGAGGATACCGGGGACGCGGGTCATTTTCTAACCAGATGGGCGGTACCATCATCACTTCATAGTAAGCGATCGTATGCAAAACCCCTGGCTGGGACTTCAACTCCACTGTCAAACCCGCTCTGTACTCAAATGCTTCTTCCCAGTCTAGGTTTCCATTCATATCCATATTCATATCCATAGCGATCGCGCCTCTTAATCTTGTTTCTTTTGTCCATTGTAGAGCGGTACATAAAAGATTGGGTACTTTCTGTTGCTTATGATACAATTTTTAACCTTATATGTTCGATCCATGACAATTCAAAAGAGAGGAGCAATTGTCAATAAGTAAATAGGATGATTTTGCCGATGGGTAACAAGTAAGCTAAAAAGCTAGGCTTGACAAGAGTTGGAATTGATATGTCTCAAAAAAAATAGGGGCGGGCGAACCACGAAGACGCTGATGACACAAAGGAAGAGAAGAGAATTTTAAGGACTTCAGTCCTTATACCATTTTTTTAAAGATGTGATAGAGATAAAGAATGTAAAATCCAAGACCATCCAGTGAGAAAACCAATGA
>NZ_JAUBPS010000066.1:0-32317 GCF_036700865.1 Microcoleus sp. S13C4 | reverse complement strand
CCCTCATTCTCTCCTTAACGGTGGCTCTAGTTTTTCTTGGACCACCGTTCTCATCTTTAGTTAGTCTAAACTACAGTCAATTAAGCACAGTTTTCTGCGTACTGAGTTCACCACTAAACACGCTTACCCCATCGTTATTGGTTAGCCTGTAAAGGAGCGGGAGTCGCTGGAGTTCCAGCAATTTGGGCTAAATTAATCTTGACGACTTTATTGCGAGCTTCAGTCACTTTGGGCAGCGTTAGCGTTAGAATGCCATCTTTGTATTCAGCTTGCACAGAGTCGTTTTGAATGTGTGCGGGCAAGGGAAGCACCCGGTGGAATTTGCCATAGCGGAATTCAGAGCGGAGGTAGCGAGATTTTTCGTCTGTGTTTTCGTAGCGGCGTTCGCCAGAGATAGAAATTGCTTCGCGAGTGACTTGAACGTCAATGTCTTTGGGGTCAATTCCAGGCAGTTGCGCTTTTAATACGAAGTTGTCCCCAGCATCAGCGAATTCCAGAGCTGGCATCCAAGTGGCTTCTGAGTTATCTCTCGTTGTTGCCCGTTGGTCAAAAACTTTATCGAGTTGCTCGCGGATGGTTTCTATTTCTGTGAAGGGTTGCCAATAGCGCATCAACATAATCTGTCACCTCAAAGATTGGTAAGACTTTATAACGAAAGTTTGGGTTGAAGCTCGTTGCTTACAGTTATCATGATGCCGCTTGATAAGTAGGAAGAACAGTCAGGAAAACCCCACTGAGTTGGTCGTATTTTCCAGAATACGTGCGAAAGAATCACCAGTAATTAGCAGTGAAGAAAACCGTACAAAGCTATTCCTAGAAACCGAAAAGCCTGTGTCAATCACAGGATGAGCCAGCCTCAGAACTTTGCACGGCGCGAGCGTCGCCAGAAGGATCGCTGGTGTTGCCAACCGTACCAAAAAGAGGGTGCGGGTGATGTGTAGCAGGCGCATAAGGACGTGCAGAGCGGGCAATCGCTGCTTTCCCATAGCCATCGCTCGCTGTATGAGGGAGCTCCCATAATCCCGATCGAGCTTAAATATCTCCCTTATTTCTAAGTCCGCCTCTGCGGACTTAGTTTGTGTAGTTGCGGTTTCAACCGCCGAACTATCTCAATCTATCCAAACTTCGTCAAGAATCGGAAAGCATCGAGTACGTGACTCGCGCAAACGTAAGGCGAAGTGTTGTAAAAAGCTTGCCAAGCCGCCGCTTTGTCTTCGTCGTATCTATCGGCTCTTTCCGGGTGTTTTCCTTGCCAATTCAGCCGCACTGCGTGACCGACTAATACATCTAAAACGATGTATTCTTCTACTTGCAATTCTGGGTTGCGCTGGCCAATTGCAGCCAACTCCATCAACGCCTCAATATTGACTTGTCGGTATTCCGGGGCGACTATTTTATTCAGCAAATGCTCGATTTGTAGCGCGAAATTCTTTTCACCCGGCGTCATTTCTGATAAAATGATATGGCTATCTAACCGATTGCGCCGCTCTAATTTGTCGCCAATTATCAAGCCTTTGCAGTGCCGCAGCAGTCCCCAAACACTCGGATAAAAATCTTTCGGTACGCGATTGACTGCACCTTCCATCTGCCGCTTCCGCCGCCATCCTCCCGCAGGCATTTGCGGTTCTTCGGAAACTGGCGCTACTACCCATTCAATATCTTTTTCCGGCTGTTTGACGCGCAGGGATTCTTGTTGTTTGAGGATTTGATTCATTTCCTCGTATTCTGTCAAGACTTGGCGGAGGCGATTTTTGATTTCAAAGGGACTTAGCTGCATTAAATGTTCGTAAGCTTCATTTTGCGTAACTCCCAATTCGCGGGCAAACTCGCTAGTCAGCAGCAAAATAAAGTAGCTAACTCTCAGCGTCAGCAGGCCTTTAAATAACTGCGGTTCGGCTTTAATTAGCAGGCCAAGGTAGATGAGAACTTCTTGAGTTAGAACTCGATCGCGAATATCTTCTCCGCAGAATTGGCGAATTTTATCCATCACTTCGGTGTAGGAACCGGGGCGCGAAATCACCGAATCTTCGCTGTAGGCTTTACCCACAGCAATCTGCTTTTGTCGCACCAAAATGTCTGTCACCGCATCGGACAAGCTGATATCAACCTTGTCCAGCAAACCTGCGGCATGGCGGATGACGGCCCATTGGATTTTTGATTGCGAACTTTCTCCAGCTTTTGTATAAACTTCGTTGAGCAACTCCACAACTTGTACTGTTTCGTCCGCACCTCCAAATCCTGTATCAAAATTTAATCCTTTGAGTCGAACTAAGGTGTGCAGCAACTCAATTTGTTCGTACAAATTTTCTGAATCTCGCAGGCTGGTTAGCAAGAAGTTAGTATTAGTTTCGCACTCTAATTTAAATTCTTGTGTGTGACCCAAAGGCCAAGTTTTTTCTGGATTGTAAGTGAGATATCGGCGCGTTTCTACTGCACCTGTCACCGGAGATTCGGTAAATTCAAAATCGTGCATGAAATCAATTCTTTCGGTGCCAGCAGTCAGCATTAACTGCTTAATATTTCCGAGTTTAACTGGCGTATTATTACAGTGTCCATCCCGGAATTCCTTCATTAATTCTAACAATGCTTCCCGGCCGGTTTCCAGCATCGTGTGAGTCAGCATCAGGGTTACCGTAGGGCGTCCCAACTGATACCAGTGGCGGTGAATGTGAGCTATTTCGCTCTTGATTTGAGCTACTAAAAAATGGTAATCTAAAGTTAAGTAAAACTCTTGTCTGTTCAAAAATGAGGGGAGAAATACGATCGCCTCTTCGCGAATTTTAAACACCCGAGAAGTTGTTAAACTCCGCAGACGGCGCACGGGGCGCCCGGTTAAACCTAATGGGTCGTTGCGTCCAATTTGCGTGTAAATAGCTGATAATTCTTTAGTCTGGCGGACTTGAATTGGTTCTACCTGTTTTGGGGTTTGCGCCGCAATGCCGTTAGCAGCTAATTCTGCTTGCAAATCTTCGTCTTCAGCTAACAGTGCAATTTGCACTAAAGGTTCTCGGTGCGGCCCGACTGACAAATGCCTTCCCAGCGGGTCGATATCGCCAACTGCGATTAATCCTTCGTTCAGCAATTGACCGAGAAAGTACAAACTTTGCGCCCAAACCAGGGGAATATTTTCATTGGGTAAGCGCTGCTGGCTGCTGGGATTCAGCTTTTCTGCTTCTATATTTTCGGCGGGGACGTAGTACAATTCGGGTAGTAGTGGCAAACCAGAGCGATCGACTGCTAGAGATTCCAAACGCTGCTGGTACTCTTGCACTTGGGCTTGATTTCCCTGAAATATGCCGTCCAAGAATAAATAAGTGAAAAATAGCGGCCACTCGCATTCAATGTGCTCGAACTGCCTTAACTCTGTGGGTTCGTAGTGCAGGCGATCGGCATCTTCCAACACTGTTTGGTGTCCGTCCCGTAGAAACCGCTTGCAGCCGTATTTTCCTTGCAATTTGTCAATAATCTTATTTCGAGTCCGTTCTACTAATTCTCGATCTTCCACAGCAAAAGCCGGAAAACTAATGACGCTCAATAAAGCTGCATCTACTTCTTTTGAACTAGATTCGCGAGGCAAAAGTGACTCTAAAGTTATGCGACTTCGGGCAATTTCGTCTGGCAAAACGTGAATAACAGATGCTTGAGAGCCTTTAATTCCAAACAAATCCAATCCATTTATTGCTTCCAGCGCTGCTTTTGCCATGCCAACTGAACTGGCGTTCAATTCTGCATTGCCGCGATTGATTTTATGGCCTCTTTCCCAAATTCCGTAATCGGGTGTGCGGTAGGCTCTACCGATGTAATAAACTAAATTTTGCACGAAATTGACTTCATCGATTGTAAAAACTACGTGCAAACCCGAAGCCGTCATTTGAGCAAGAATTAACAAATATATAGATGTAGCGTCTAACTGTAAATGGCCCCACTTGTCATCACCGACAACAATACTTCCAGTTTGAGTATTGTATTTAGCGTGCAAGGCATCTAAGGGCGATTGAGTATTTTTAAAACTTTCTACTTTGTTTGCTTGTTGCATCATCGCAAACATCAAGCCGCGCATCAGTTTGACTGTGCTATGTTCTAGTTCAAATGTCCTGCCGCGATCGCCATCAATTTTGCGGTACGCTAAACCCAAACCCCAAACCGCGAGAATGCTGTACACGTTGTCGCGCACCCAGGCATCAGTGTAGTCGCCGTGAGCGTTAACGGCGGTACTCGCCGGCAGCAAACCGGTAATTGGGTTCTGGCGCTTGAGGATGACGGTTTTGATTTGCTGGTAGTAATAATCTAACCTGGTTTGCCGCTGAGTTGTTGCGATCGCCATTTCGTTTTCCTTGTTTTTCCTGATGCGAGCCGAATTGCGGTGAATAGACTTCTAAATATATCAGAAATTATATCATTTCTCAAGTTTTTCAAACACAACAAGGTGATTGCCATGTCTAGCCGCAACAACAATAACAAGAGCGTTCCTTTCGTAAAAATTGTCTACTCTACAGTGAAAATTAATGGTAAAATTGAGCTAGTACCGATGGAATGGTACGCTGACGGCTCTGTCAAAAAAATCGAACACTAATGCTCGATCGCACTTTGCAGCATAACTCTAACGGACTTGCGCGCCGCGTACAAAAAACGCGGTTTCGGGACCACGGAATGATGACTTCACAGAATCTTTGTAGCACAAACCGGGTTTTTTGCGTCCAAAAGTGGTCTAGCATCGATCGCCAATCTAAGCTAATTTAAATAACTAGGTGTGTAGGAATCTCAAAGAAAAAAATATGGATCGATCGCAGCCGCAATTTTCTGTGCTGGGACTACCAGTTCACATATTAGATGATTATGCAGGTTGGCTGATGCAGCGCCTGGATCAAGGGTTAGGAAGTCACGTCGTGACGCTGAATGCTGAAATGGCGATGCAAGCCGAGCAAAATCAGGCTTTAGCAGATGTAATCCGCAAAGCGGAACTGGTGATTCCCGACGGTTCGGGAGTGGTGCTGTACTTGCGGATGCGTGGCAAACCGGCCCAGCGCTATCCGGGGATTGAATTAGCAGAATCGCTGCTGCAACAAGCTGGAAAATTGCCGGATTCGGAACCACTATTTTTCTTTGGAGGTTCCCCCGGAGTGGCGGCTGCTGCTGCGGAAACTTGGCAGCAAAAGGTTAACGGATTGTCGATTGCTTCTCAACACGGTTATCTTTCCGCAGAGGAAGAAACAGACTTCCGTGAAAGCCTCAAAAAAATCCAGCCAAAACTGATTTTTGTAGGATTGGGAGTACCGCGCCAAGAATTTTGGATTGCCGAACACCGACACCTTTGCCCTCAGTCAATTTGGGTGGGAGTAGGCGGCAGTTTCGATATTTGGGCGGGGACAAAAGACCGGGCGCCGGCTTGGTTTTGCGACAATCATTTAGAATGGTTGTACCGACTTTATCAAGAACCTTGGCGGTGGCGCAGGATGTTAGCTTTGCCGCAATTTGCTTTGAAAGCTTTGGGGAATTTGCGAGCTTAAAAGCAGCTACAATAAAATAGGTTGGTAGTGAGGGCTAAAGTCCTCACTACCAACCTATTGCCATTAGACAATGTAAGGAGAATCGATCGCCTTTGCCCGGTTAATCGCCACCAATGTCTGGTAAATCAAAGCCGAAATCTCAGCGCGGGTAATATCCCGCTGCGGGGAAAGCCAATCGCGGGAAGGATAATTAACCACAATCTTCAAGCTAGTTGCTGTGGCGATCGCACTCAAAGCATAATTAGGAATTTGAGAACGATCGATGTAAACTTTCAAAGAATCAGGATTGCCGCCCTTCAGTTCCAAACCGTTAACCAAAGACACGATCGCCTCACTCTTAGTCAAATTCTGATTCGGGCCGAACTTCAAGCCCGGAAACCCCGCCAAAAACCCCCCCCGATTTGCCCGTTCGATCGCACTTCTCGCCCAAAACGTAGCAGAAACATCAATAAAATTTGTAGCCGGCACCCTCGGAATCGGACTAAACGCACTCACCAACAGCGCCGCATATTGAGCGCGGTTTAAACTGTCATCAGGGCGAAAAGAACCGTCAGGAAAACCGCTAATTATATTCGCCGCAGCCAAAGCTTCAATAAACTTCTGTGCCCAATGTCCAGAAATATCGCTGAACACCGCACCCCCGATATTCGGATTGCCGCCGCCCTTTCTCACCGCAGCTTGCACAGCTTTAAAAGCATTCACTTTGCCGTAACCAAACCAATCGCTGCGGCCGTTGTTAGGATCGTAATTCCCCATGCGATTGCCCAACTGGGGATCGGGATCGGGATCGACAATTTTTTCAGCAGTTTGTTCGAGAATTCCCCGCACTTCCCGCGCCGTCAAACGGGGGTTAGCCGAAAGTATCAACCCTGCAACCCCAGCGACTACTGGAGTGGCGCTGGAAGTACCGCCAAAAGTATCCGTATAGTCCCCCCAATCGTAGCCTTGAGTACCGACTCGATCGGCAGTAAACACCCCCAAACCGGGCAAATACTGCGTCACCTGCGGCGGCGTGCCGATAAATCCGGTTTCGGGCAACCAAGTTCCCGGCGGTGCGTTGTTGCTGGGGGCGCAAACCGAGATGCTGGTGCCCCAATTGCTGTAGGCTGCTTTTTTGTTGAGGGAAGTGGAAGCGCTGACGGCAATTACGTCTGGGTGAACGGCAAATCCCGCCAGCCATCTCGTTTGACCCTCCACGACGTTGTTGGGCCAGCCTTTCTCGTTAATTGTGCCGTTGACTGGGCGGTTGGCATTCCCCGCAGCGAACAGAATAACGCAGCCTCTGCCGCCCCGCCCTTGGGTTGCTGCTTTGGTGATGACGGCACTCTGCCGCAGGGAAAGGGGATAGTAAACTGCCGCAGGCCCCCAACTGCAAGAAATGACGGCGGCACCTTTTTCGATCGCCCAATTAAATATTTTTTCGACAGAATCGTCATCGAGAAAACCCGTGGTACGAATGGGCATCAGCGCGCATCCGGGGGCGACGCCGACAATGCCTGTGCCGTTTTCTTCAGCAACGGCGACGCCTGCACAACTTGTGCCGTGGTTGTCTGAGTCGGCGACTGGCATCGGGGAAGTGTCGCCCTCTTTTAAATCGATGGGTGAGACTATTTTGGCCTGGCCTTGAAAATCTGGGTGGGTGATGTCAACTGAATCGTCGGCGATCGCAATTACGATCGATCGAACTCCGCGAGTCATGTTCCAAGCTGGTTCTGCATAAATTTGAGCACCACCGACAAGTTCGTTGCCGCCTTTGTTGTTTAGATACCACTGTTTGGGATAAAGCGGATCGCGGGGCGTGTAATGCTGCTGCGTCTCTACTAAAATGTTGGGTTCTGCTACGAGAACTTCTGGATATCTTGTCAGGCGGTTGGCAATTTTGACGGGATTTTCTGTTGCTTGTTTGGTGACTTCGCAGACGAAGGTGTTGGGAATTCCTTCTACTGGCCGGACTATTTTTAAAGCTGCTGCATTGGCGATCGTCTTTCGCGATTGTTCGTCTACTTGTTCCCCAAATTGAATGGTAATTTGGTCTGTCAGGTAAAAGAATGTACTCGGATTGTTCGCGGGGCAATAGACGTGGCTGGCAAAAGCTACGGCATCGCTGGCGCGGGCTGCTTGCATTGCTGCTTCTAGGCTAGAGGGCGCAACGAGATATTCTTCGAGATTGGTTGGGCCGACGCGACGGTTGAGTTTTGCCCCAGTTGTTGCAGCCCAATCGTTTGAGGCTGATGCTGTTAAGGAGGGGCGGACTGTAAAGCGATCGTTCGCTTTTGACAGCAGTAATTCATCGCCGCCACGCTGCAAAATTAGTGCCAGACTTTCATCGGGAACTCCAATTCCTTGATAGTTTTGTAAGGTATTTGCGGAAAGTTCGATCGGTTGTGTCATCAGAAATGCCTTTGTTTAATTTTAATCCAGTCTTACTATATTTTCAAGAACAGGCAGGATGCCTGTTCCACAAAAACTGAATTTTCTGGTGGGGTGGGCATCTTGCCCGCCCGTAAAAGGCTTATTAACAATGATTCAGCAAGTCCCCTCAAATAAACACGCTAGGATTAACATTAAAAAATTCTCCCAGCGCCTTAGCTTGCGCCTTGCTAATCGCCCGTTTTCCATTAACCACCTCAGAGACTACTCCTTTGGAACCAATCACGCCCACTAAATCGGCTTGTTTGAGTTCGCGAACTTCGATGAAATGCAATAGAACATCCCGGGGAGTCACTTCTGGATCTGGGTAATATTTTGATTCGTATTCTTCGATCAACAGCCCCCAGAGACTCAGTAAAGTTTCTTCTTCTACTGTTAATTCTTCCTTAGACATCAGAAAATCGACTTCGGCGAGGGCTAGATCATTATCTTCTTCGTTCAGGATTGGCTTAGGCTGAGATTTAGCCAGCAGTTGACCGTAAGCTGTTTTTTCAATTGTGATGTTCATTTCTCATTCCTTTGCTTGCTTACTTAGACATGGTTCTCAAGTACAAGGTGGGTGTTTGTTTCTCGATATCATAATTTTGACTTTTGGAGTAAATGTTTTTGATTAATTGAACACATCAGGGAAGCTGTAATGTTTCCCCGATAATTTTAGTGGGATTTAACCTATTTTAGGTTTAACTTCATTTTCATCATTCCAGTTAATTTTGTCATATTCAGTATGGCTTAAAAATTTTTTAAAATATATAATTTTGGCGGTATAGTTGATTTTTACGATTAATCTATACTGATTGCCTTTAATATTAAATATGGTATATCCACAGACTTGATCGACCGATTTGGAATATCCCTGTCGAATCTCTTCGAGTGATTCCCAATTGTTGTCTTTGATGGCCTTGCGCCCGACTGCGATCGCAGCCTTGGCATCGTCGGAGTAGGATTCGATCGCACTCTCCAGATTTTTCTTGGAAATTAGCCTCATTCCAGTACCGTTTTTTAAACGACACTTCTATGTTCTCATACTGAGAACATTTTTTCAAGTCTGTACTTGAATTTTTCCTCAAGAGCCTTTTGCCCGATCGCGCACCCTTTGACATTTAGATAAATTTGGTTTACACTTAGCCGGTTGCGATCGCCAATGGTAAGATCGGCTCAAGCTAAATATTTTATTAAAGCGCACAGGCGCAAAGTAATTTCATGGTATACTCTGGAACTGTTTGCTGGCTTCGCTCCACTGCCCGGATTACGATCGGGGCGATCGCAGCTTTTACCCTGTTGCAACCGATCCAAGTCCAAGCACAACAACCCTCTGGGCCAGAGAACCAACGGCAAGTCGAACAGACGGACGACCCCACAGACCCCAACAATCTCCGCCCTATGACGCAAGACAGCAGCCTGCTGAGCGTCCAAGGAGGCCAGCGTTTGATGACAGAAGCCAGCAGTGCTATTTCCAATCAGAATTACGCACTCGCTACTCAAAAGCTGCAAGAATCTCGCCAAATTTTCAATCAACTGTCGAACTTCTACCAACAACTGGGGAGCAGTTTTGCCGGAATTGACATCCGCTTGGCCGAAAGCCACCGCACCAAAGCTGTAGAAACAGCCCAAATGCGCGACGAAGCTACCTACCGGCTGGCGTTGGTACACAGGGCACAAAATAAACCGGAACTGGCTGTTCCCCTGTTAATTCAGATTATTCGATCGCAGCAGCCAACTCGCGACTTGGGCAAGAAAGCTTACCAGCAGTTACTGGAATTGGGTTTTGTGGATTCGCCCTTTCCCCGGCCTGCCAGCGTTCAACCGAGTTCATCGAAAAAATAGTTCCACTAAAACCTAAATTACAGCCGTTTATCAGAGAAACCAATGGTTACACCGTCTCAAGTAGCAGAAATGATTAAGGCAGGCTTGCCCGACGCTAAAATACAAGTTGACGATTTGACCGGTGGGGGCGACCACTACCAAGCGAGAGTAGTCTCTGCCGCTTTTGAAGGAAAAAGCCGAGTACAGCAGCACCAACTGGTCTACGGCGCTCTCAAACAGGCAATGGCTAGTGAAGCCATCCACGCTTTGGGCTTGGAAACCTTAACTCCCGCAGAATGGGAAGCCAAAAGTCAAGTTGCTTAATTGTTGAGTTGCAAGTGGATATCACAAGTTTGTGCTGGTGTCAATAGTTGCTTGAGAGACAACTGCTCCGCTTACGCACAAAAACCACAAAAACCCGGTTTTTTTACCGGAATCTATGGCTGTAACGAAAGATTTTCGTAAAAAACGCGGTTTTTGCGTCAGTCAACGTTGAAAAATTTTCAAACAATATTAGGATCTACCATGACTACAGCAGCACATGAAAGAATTGACGAGTTGGTTAAGCAAAACAAAATCATGGTGTTTATGAAGGGCAATAAGTTAATGCCCCAGTGCGGTTTTTCTAATACTGTGGTGCAAATTCTCAATACTTTGGGAGTGCCTTACGAAACTGTTGATGTTTTGGCCGACCAGGAAATTCGTCAAGGCGTTAAAGAGTATTCCAACTGGCCGACAATTCCCCAAGTTTATATCAACGGCGAGTTTATTGGCGGCTCGGATATTATGATCGAGATGTATCAAAAGGGCGAATTGCAAGAAGTTGTAGAAGTGGCTTTGGCTTCTTAAATTAGACAGAACAAACATATCCCCGACCTCTTAAAGAAGTCGGGGATATAACAGCAATCGGGTTTTACGTTGAATTAAGTTAATTTACTTAATTACTTGTGTCCAGCCAGAGCCGGGGAAGGCAATGCGGTCGGCTCGGCATCCAATTTTTAGGCTCCGAAAGCGAGGCCGAGCCTCTGGACATCGGTTCCCAGGCAGAGCCAAGGAACCCGTTACAATTCCCAATTCCCAATGCCCAATTCCCAATTCCCAATTCCCAATTCCCAATTCCCAAATCATCAAGGGTTTATCAAACCGAATTTGCTATTTAATAGTAGTCTGCTTCAGTTTGTGTCTGTGGCATTGCAAAATTGGAGGGGTCGTGAATGTAACGTGCTGCTTCTTCCTCTAGTCTGTGAATCAAATAGGGTTCCAGACCGTTGGAATGCCGCAGGGCTGCTAAATAGCCGTCTAAGTAAAGCCGCAGGTCATCGAAGCGATAACCTCTATTCCACATTTCGACGAGGGCGTCGGTGAGTTTTTGGTAGTGCCGGATTGTTTGGGTGTCTTGTAGCATAGTGTGAGATTGAAATCCTTTGTGGTGTATAATGACGGCGGGATTTAGGAACGGCCTCGATTGATGCTGAGTGGCTCAGCTTAAGGCTATTTCTAAATAAAAGTTTTTACCCTGCTCAACAGGCTACCCTCCATAAAAAATTTCACTCGTTGCAATGCAGTTGCTCGACTTTTTGCGCGCACCTAGATAATTCGCTGTGCGTTTAATGGAGTCGGGATGTTGCTGAATTTTGCGGTTAAAGTGTCTGAGTGTTCCGGCTACCGAGCGAACGGTTGGAGGAATTCTAGTTTCACTTGCGCGATTTGTCAACCTCCTGGGAGTGGGGGCTGGGTCGGGGGGATCGCTTTGGGCAGGCGGTTGGGGCATGGGGTCGATCGGCTTTACACTGTCTTATTTTCATTGTAAGCTCATCGCCAGAATGATTTAACCTTTCTGCAGGCTGACCCTGCCAAATTAACCCAATATTTAAAATTCCTAGCCGAGGTATGTCCGCTGCTTTAAATCCAGCTCATGCTTGAGTAGCGATGGTTACAAAAGCTTGACAAAAGCTCTGTTAACCTTGTAGCAATTAGTGATATGGGAAGCTCGCCTCTGTGGAATCTGCAAGTATTTCAATTGTTGAAGGGAATCCGCACCTGCGATCGCTCTTGGGCTGGCATCTACAGCAAGTCGGTCACTGGGTGCACCAGTCAGCGGATATCAGTCACGCTAGGGAAATATTTTTCAGCCGTCAGCCAACCCTAGTCATTCTGGATGCCCAATTGCCGGATGGGGACGGTTTGGAATTTTGCAACTGGCTGCAACAGCAGCAGCAGTCGCTGATTTTGATGCTGTCAGCGCGGAATTCGGAATCGGATATTGTTGAAGGTTTGAAGGCGGGGGCAGACGATTACCTGACTAAACCCTTTGGGATGCAAGAGTTTATGGCGAGGGTGGAAGCTCTGATGCGCCGCAACCGCACGATGGTACCGCCGGCGACGCTGGAGTGCGGGTTGCTGAAAATTGATTTGGTGCAGCGCCGAGTCAGGTTGTACGAGGAACATATTGAGCTGACTCCCCAGGAATTTAGCCTGCTGTACGTGCTAGCTCAAGCTGGAGGAGTGCCGCTGTCGCGCTCGGATTTGCTGCGGAGGGCGTGGCCCGATGCGATTGATAACCCCCGGACGATCGACACTCACGTACTCTCTCTGCGTAAAAAAATCGAAATCGACCCGCGACAGCCGAGCCTGATTCAAACTGTACGGAATGTCGGCTACCGACTGAATCTGGAGTTTTTGAATAATGCCAATCAACCGCATTCCCCAGTGCCCAGGGCAGTGCTTTCTTAGACTACGATCGGGCTATAAGTCTGATTTTATTTTGGGAATTGATTGGCGATCGCATCTGTTTTCGCAGCCATAATAAAATCATTCCGGTGCAGTCCAGAAATCTCGTGAGTCCACCAAGTAACGGTAACTTTTCCCCACTCGGTTAACAGTGCGGGGTGATGTCCTTCGGTTTCTGCTGCTTCGCCGACGCTGTTTGTAAAGGCGATCGCACTTTTGAAATCCGGGAATTCGTAGGTGCGTTCTATTTGGGGAATGCCATTTTTTTCGATGAAATTCCAGTCGGGAATTTGAGGTTTGAGTTGGACAATTTCGTAAGCTGTGACGCGGGGAGAGTTTGGGCGGCAGGCGGCACAGCGTTCTTTTGCTAAAGGTTCCATAAATTGCTTGTTAGCGATCGGATTCTAAAAGATATTATAGACATTTCTCATGTGAATTATTTTGGATGGGGCAACTGTTATTTAGGAGTGACGTACAGAGTGTGATGGAAATCGTTCAAAAAACAGATGAGCAATCATTTAAAATTTATGGAAATAATCGTTCACCGTGGAATCGCTTAACCGATAATATCAGGAAGGGGCGGGTTGATTGGGCTATCTTGCTGATATTGTAAACGTTGGCGAACCCGCCCCTGCAAGTGCGATCACTCAACCGATAATTTTCTTAATCAAATCCAACTTACCTAGATAGGGAGCGTACCGCCATTTTAAGTCAAGTAAAAATGACTTTTGCAGCACGCTTTTTTGATGCGAAAAGGTGTCAAAACTTGCTTTGCCGTGATAGGTGCCGATGCCGCTGTCGCCAACTCCGCCAAAAGGTAAACTTGTTACTCCGACTTGCATAACCGTGTCGTTTATGCAAACTCCGCCTGAAGAAGTTTCCCGCAAAACTCGCTCTTGTTTCTCTTTATCCTTCGAGAACAAATACAAAGCTAGGGGTTTGGGACGGGCGTTGATTTGGGCGATCGCCTCCCCGAAATCATCATACTCCAAAACTGGCAAAATCGGCCCAAAAATCTCATCCTTCATCACAGGCGCATCCCAGGAAACTTTGTCGATAACCGTCGGTGCAATATATTTATCTTCCGGGTTTGTTTGACCGCCGACGACAATTTCTCCGTCTTTGATAAACTCTGCCAAACGTCCTAAATGATGCTGATTGATTATTCGGGAATAGTCGGGACTTTTCTGTGGCTCATCGCCGTAAAATCCGTGAATTGCTGTTTTAATTGCTTTCATCAAATCCGGTTTAACTTTTTTATCAACTAACAGGTAATCGGGAGCGATACAAGTTTGACCGGCATTGATGAATTTGCCCCACGCAATGCGTTTAGCAGTGTATTCAACTTGAATATCTGAGTCTACAATGCAAGGAGTTTTGCCGCCTAATTCTAATGTGACAGGTGTCAGGTGTTTGGCGGCGGCTTCCATGACTATTTTACCGATTTTTGTGCCGCCTGTAAAGAAGATGTGGTCGAATTTTTCGGCTAATAATTGTTGGCTGATTTCGACTCCTCCTTCGACGGCTGCTACATAAGCGGGATCGAAGGTTTTGGTAATCATGTCGGCGACAACAGCCGACGTGTGCAAGGCGATTTCTGAAGGTTTGAGGATGGCGCAATTGCCTGCGGCGATCGCCCCGACCAAGGGTGATATCATTAGCTGAAATGGGTAATTCCAAGGCCCGATGATTAAAACTACGCCCAAAGGTTCAGGGTAAATGCGGGCCGATGCTGGGAATTGATCGATCGAAGTAGGCACTTTTTTCGGCTTTGCCCACGATTTAACATTTTTGATGGCATAATTAACTTCTGCGATCGCAGCAATTTCAAAATAAGCCTCGTACTCCGGCCTGTTCAAATCAGCCTTGACAGCATCCACAATCCGTGATTGATTGGAAACGATCGCACTTTTGAGGTTTTTCAGTTGTTCGATCCGAAAATCCACATCCTTAGTTTTCCCAGTAGCAAAAAATTGCCGCTGCCGCTGGATAATATCGCTGACTCTGATTACCATATTTATTCCTCCATGTCTATCAATAAATGTTACAACAGGAAAACGGAACTTGGGTAAAGTGCGATCGGTGTTAGATTCCCGACTTCTTCAATAAGTCGGGGATATTGGCTTTATGCTATAACTTATAAGGTATTAAGTGTAGATTTTAATGTGAGTTAAGTCATGAAAATCTCTAAAAACGATTTTTTTTTCTATTCCTGCTGGCTGCTTTGCTTGCTTGCAGTAGCAGGATGTACCTCTAAGCCCCAAAAGCAAGTTGTCATCTGCTCGAAAGACTTTACCGAACAAGTCATCCTCGCAGAAATTTTAGCACGCCATATCGAAGCTAAAACAGATATCAAAGTAGAACGAGAACTGAATCTCGGCGGCTCGCTTTGCCATCAATCTCTAATAACAGGTAAAATCGACTTGTATGTCGAATACACGGGCACTGCTTACGCCAACCTGCTCAAACAAAAGCCGATTTCTGACCCCAAAAAAGTCCTCGATTACCTCAAACAAGAATATCCCAAACAGTTTAAAGCAGAATGGACGGAACCACTGGGATTTAATAACAGTTTTGCGATTATTGTCCGGGGAGACGATGCCAAAAAACTCAATTTACAAACTCTCTCGCAACTTGGGAAAGCTGCACCTAACCTCCGGGCTGCTTTCGGCCCAGAATTTAAGGAGAGAGAAGATGGATTTCCCGGATTAGCTAAAACTTACGGGATTAAGTTTCGAGAAGAACCGAAGGAGTTGCTGTTAGGATTGCTTTATCAAGCGCTGCAACAAAAAGAAGTAGATGTGATTGCTGGTAATACGACGGACGGTTTGATTCAAAGTTTAGGTTTAGTAGTTCTCAAAGATGACAAGAACTATTTCCCGCCCTACGAAGCAGTTCCGGTTGTGCGATCGCAAATTTTGGAAAAATACCCGGAATTGCGTCCAGTCCTCGCAGAATTGGGCGGCAAAATCTCCGAGGAAGATATGCGACGACTCAATTATCAAGTTGATAAGAAACAGCAGGAAGCTGGAGAAGTAGCCCAGGAGTTTTTGCAGCAAAAGCTGGGCGAGTCAAAGCCAGTAACTCCGGCGAAATAAACGGTTTAAATTTTAGTATATTCTCCCGTCAGCCTACTTTTCTTTCGTTGCAAAACAGCAGCTTTTATTGCTTCTATTTGCGACTCTGCAACTTCAACCGTAATTGCTTCGACATTGAAACCCTCTAAGCTATAACTGTCTTCTTCACCTTCAGGCATCGGGTAATGCTCAACAATAGTTGCTGTAGCACCTTTTTGTAGATTGTATTTGGGAATGTCTTCGCGCAATGCTACCTCTGAAAAAAATTCAAATTTCATGGGATTAACCTTTTGTTAGCGCATGGTAAGGTGCGCCGCGCGCGCACCCTACAATACAGTTATATCGTTTCCGCTAGCATCGGAATTATTAGCCAAAATTAGGACACGGCAATGCCGTGTCCCTACAATATTATTTTCGGTAGGGACACGGCATTGCCGTGTCCTCTATATCATTCCGATGCAACCGGATTTGATATTAGACTGCACTCCTAACTCACTTGACTCAGCCGCCGCAAATTCAAAATATCGCTCATCTTTTTAATTTGCATACAAGTCCGCTCGAACTGTTCCTTATCCTCAATATCCATGCACAAGTCAATTAATGCGGGCAAACCGGGATAGGTTTTTACTTGAGCGCTGCGGACGTTGACTTTGTTGTCCTTTAAATGCGACAATACATCGTTAAGAACTCCTACTCGATCGAGAGCCTCAATTTGAATGTTGACTGCATAAGTATTCGGGCGGCTAGCATTGCGATCGCTCGAATTCCAACTCACAGGAACTAACCGATCGCCCGGTACGCTCTCAACATTTGAACAGCCTTGCCGGTGAATCGAAATTCCGCGAGTGCGAGTCACAACTCCAATAATTGCTTCCCCAGGAATGGGACAACAACAGCCGGATAAATGGTAGAGCAATCCCTCTACACCTGCGATCGGCGATTTGCTCGGAGATGAACTCGGTACTGGTTTCGGTGTCGTCGATGCAGGTATTAGCTGGGGTACTTCCTGTCCTCCTGCGGGAGCAGCTTCAATTTTTTGCTGCACTTTTACTAAATCTCGCAGTCGATTTACTACGAGATTTAGAGTCACTTCGCCGTAGCCCAAACCGGCGATTAAATCTTCGACGCTGTGGTAGTTGCAGCGCTGAGCCACAGACTGCATGGGTTCAGATTTCAGCAAAGATTCTAAGCCGTTTTTACCTAATTCTTTTTCCAGCAATTCCCGTCCCCGAGCGAGATTTTCATCTCGGTGCGATCGCTTCAACCACTGACGAATTCGGTTTTTTGCTCCGTTTGTCTTGACAAAATTTAGCCAGTCGGAACTCGGATGACCATTCTTTTGGGTCAAGATTTCTACAATATCGCCGTTCTTTAAAACCTTGTCTAGTGTTACCATTCGGCCGTTTACTCTGGCACCGGTGCAGCGATTGCCAATTTCTGTGTGAATGCGGTAAGCAAAATCTACGGGAGTGGACCCGCTATTGAGAGCAATCACGTCTCCGTTAGGAGTAAAAACGTAGATATCTTCGTCGAATAAGTTGTCCTTAATGCTTTGTAAATATTCGCGATCGTCTTTGAGGTCGCTTTGCCATTCAAGGAGTTGTCGCAGCCAAGTAAATTTTTCGTCGTCGCCGGTGACTTTTGTGTTAGAACCGCCAGTTTCTTTGTATTTCCAGTGGGCGGCAATGCCGTATTCTGCAATGTGGTGCATTGCTACGGTGCGAATTTGCACTTCGATGGGGCGGCCGCTGGTTCCGATTACTCCGGTGTGCAAAGATTGGTAGCGGTTGGCTTTTGGTAAACCGATATAATCTTTAAAGCGACCGGGAATCGGGCGGAAAGAATCGTGGACGATCGCCAAAGCCCGATAACAGTCATCATTGGTTTCTACTATGATCCGCACCGCCGCAATATCGTACACTTGCTTAAACCCTTTTTGGCGGCGCTGCATCTTCCCATAAATCCCGTACAAATGTTTGGGACGACCGCTAACTTCGTAGCATTTAATGCCTAAATTGTCAAGCCTTTCTCGCAAACTATCTGTGACTTCTGCGAGTTGAGTTTCTCGATCGCCTCGCTTCTCGGCTACCAATTCCTGAATTTCGCGGTAAGCCTCCGGTTCCAGGTATTTAAACGCTAAATCTTCCAATTCCCACTTAAAGCGGCCAATACCCAAACGGTTCGCTAGGGGAGCAAAAATATCTCGGGTTTCTAGGGCAATAGTGCGCTGCTTTTCCTCGGACAAATGCTCCAAAGTCCTCATGTTGTGCAGCCGATCTGCAAGTTTGACGACAATGACGCGAATATCTTTAGCCATTGCTAGGAACATTCGGCGGAAATTTTCCGCAAGGCGCTCTGTTTTGCTGGAAAAATTAAACTTAGAAAGCTTGGTGACACCTTCAACCAACTGTCGCACTTCCGCACCGAACCGCTGTTCTATTTCTTCGAGAGTAATATCCGTATCTTCAACAATGTCGTGGAGGAAGCCCGCTGCAATCATGACGTTGTTGCCACCCATATACCGGAGTATTCCAGCGACAGCTACCGGATGGCAAATGTAAGGTTCTCCTGATTTGCGGTATTGTCCTTCGTGCAAGTCGCGGGCAAATTCAAAGGCCCGACAAATTAAGCTGTCGTCAGCCGAACAATTCGGGTTAGGGCCCGCATCAGGCTGCGATCGAGTATTTAGGCATTCTTGCAGCCAATCGGGAACGACGGCAGGATCGATCGAAGGAGAGGGAGTCAGAGTGTTCGCGTTCATGGGGTACACCTTTAAAACTTAGAAATACAAATGGTTAAAAGCCGGTTTCCGGTTGAATTGCCGAAATTATGTGTTTAGTTATACTAAACTACTTGAAGACCACAATTTGCAATTCAAAAAAATAGTCGATTTTTGTGTTAACTATACCTATCTAATTCCGAGTCGCCCCCCCTCGCAGGTAGGAAAATATAGTGACATCACTGCCGCCGCCGCAGTCTGTCGATCGGGTAAAATAAGTATATTTTGGCGGTAGCATTTGAGGTAGCGGGCGATCGGCATTTACGGGCAACGCTCAACTAAAAGCAGGAGCCAGAAGGGTCGAGTCAGGGCAGCCAATCAAAAAAAGTTCTCAAAAAACAGGGAATTGCTGCAAAAAGGCACGGCTTCCCTGAATATGAGCAAACCTTAAGCAAGAATCTACTTTGATTATAAATACAAATTTGTTTACAAAATCATGATATTGTCCGAAGACCGCCGCCAGTGCTACCAACAATTAAAGCAAGCACTAGAACAACTACAAAGAACTGCTGCACAGGATAATCTGGATCGGGCCGCGCTGGCGATCGAATACACAAAAGTGCAACAATTTTTCGGAAACCAAATTATGAGAGCCGAAAGCGATGAGTTAGACGCCTCAGAAACACCCCCAGAGCAGTCCTATTTGACGGAAATTCACAAGCAACTGCGGTTATTGGGGACAGATGTCACGTTTTTGCAAGCGTCGCGCCAGCCAGCGACAGTAAAGGCGAGGCAAACTGCGGCGATCGCGCGGCTTAACACGCTAATTGGCTACTGTGGCGCGCTGCTGCAAAAAAATTCTGGTTCTTCAGGGCCCGCCGAGATACAGAATTAATAATTGAATTAACAGGGAATTAATAAGGCAAGGAGAAATAAAGCGGTGGAATGTCCAAAATGTAAACATCCCAATTTAGAAGGCGGCACCTTAGCCGGCAGTATGTCAGTGCAGTGGTGTCCCAACTGTTACGGTATCTGGATTCCAGGGAGAGAATACGAAGCTTGGCAAAAAGAGCAGAGCCAGTGGTACAACAAATCCGAGAAGCCTGATGCGACAGCGACTCTCGGCATAGAATTCACGCCGTCTGTCTACGACAGCAAAGCAGCGCTGTGTCCCGAAGACGGTCACTATCTGTCGCGGGCGAAAGTTCCTTTCAGCAGAGTGCCCTTTTACATAGAGCGCTGTATGTTGTGCGGGGGCATTTGGTGCGATAACGGCGAGTGGGACATTCTCGAAAGTCTGGGATTCCACACCGAGATTGACAAGATGTTTTCTCCGAATTGGCAAGCTAAGGCCCGGGTGCAAGAACTCGCCTCTCGGGAACGTCAAGTGCTGACTGAGAAGCTGGGGCCGGATATCGCCGGATATGTGTTGGAACTCGCGGAAGTTTTAGCAGACCATCCTCACGCAGATTGTGCGGCTACTTACATACTGCGGAGAGCTGAGTTGAAGCGAAGGGAAATTTAGTCAGTTGACTGTTGACAGTTGACTGTTGACGGTTGACTGTTGACTGTTGTTATTAAGCGGTTGGTCGGTTAATGATGTAGTAATAAAATCTTTGTTAGTAGCAATTTATATTGGTATTTACAAACTGTTGACGGTTGACTGTTAACGGTTGACTGTTGACTGTTGTTAGTAAGCGGTTGGTCGGTTAATGATGTAGTAATAAAATCGTTGTTAGTAGCAATTTATCTTGGTATTTACAAACAGCCTATCGGTCTCTTGCCAATAACTAATAAGTCCTGAAAAATACTAATAACTAACAACTAACCGCCCGTATATTGATAAATAATAAATAACAACAGACAACAGTTAACAGTTAACAGTCAACAGACAACCGACAACAGACAACAGTTAACAGTTAACAGTTAACAGTCAACCGTCAACCGTCAACTGTCAACTGTCAACTGTCAACTGTCAACAGACAACAGACAACAGACAACCGACAACCGACAACAGACTAAGGACTAAGGACTAATGACTAATGACTCTTCTCTATTTTCCGTTGACAATCTGCGAGTAGCTTATCCTCAGCGGCGGGGCCAATCCGGTTGGGCCGTTGACGGGGTTTCCCTGACGCTGAAACCGGGGGAAAAGCTCGGATTAGTTGGGGAGTCTGGGTGCGGTAAGTCAACTTTGGGAAGGGCGGCGATGCGGTTGCTGCCGGATTCAACGCTGATTGAGGGGCGAGTTAGTTTTGCTGGAGAGTCAGTGTTTGATATGAATGCTTCGCGGCTGAGACGGTTTCGGGGCGAAGCTGTAGCATTGATTTTTCAAGATCCGATGACTCGTCTCGATCCTTTGATGACTGTAGGAGAACATTGCATCGAGACTTTGCAAGCTCACAGACCGAATTTGGATCGCAAGCAAGCTAAGAAACGGGCGATCGCAACTCTGGAAGCTGTGAAAATTCCCGCGTCTCGCTGGTCGCAATTTCCCCACGAATTTAGCGGCGGAATGCGGCAAAGAGTAGCAATTGCTTTGGCTCTTTTGCTCGATCCCAAATTAATTGTGGCCGACGAACCGACTACAAGTTTGGACGTAACTGTCGCCTCTCAGATTTTGCAGGAATTAACCAGACTTTGTGAGGAACGGGGAACGGCTATTTTGTTGATTTCTCACGATTTGGCGATGGTGGCTGAGTATTGCGATCGCATTGCGGTGATGTACGGCGGTAAAGTCGTAGAAACAGGGCCGGTGCAAAACGTTTTTGAAAAGCCGCAGCACGAATATACTCGATCGCTCCTCAAAGCAGCTTTGCACATTCAAGCCGATTCTGACAAAGGGTTAGCATTCGAGGAAATCAAGACTGAAGTCGTTACTGCAAACTTAACAAATTCGCCTCTTTTGACCGTAACGAATTTGCAGCAACACTACAGTTTAGAAAGCAATTTATTAGATCAGTTGTTTTCCAGGAATCGCCAGGTAATTAAAGCAGTAGACGGCGTTAGTTTAGAGCTACAACGGGGAGAAACCCTAGGGCTAGTGGGGGAGTCCGGCTGCGGCAAAAGTACCTTGTCACGGACAATTTTGCAGCTAATTACCGCGACTGGCGGCAAAGTGGAATTTCAAGGAATAGATATAACTGCCCTGAACCGGGATGCTGTGAGGAAGCACCGCCGCGAAATGCAAATGATTTTTCAAGACCCCCACGCTTGCCTGAATCCGATGATGACTGTCGGCCAAAGTATTGCTGACCCTTTGTTTATTCACAAATTAGCTAATGGTAGCGAAGCTAAAAAACAAGTAATCCAAATGTTAGAGCGGGTGGGTTTAACTCCAGGGGAGGATTTCTTTCGCCGCTATCCGGGGGAATTGTCAGGAGGACAACAGCAGCGAGTTTCGATCGCCCGCGCTTTGATTACTCGGCCGCAACTGATAATTTGCGACGAACCCGTGAGTATGCTGGATGCCAGCGTGCAGACTCAAGTATTAGAGTTGATGTTGGAGTTGAAGCAGGAATTTAATTTGACTTATCTGTTTATTACGCACGATTTGTGGGTGGCGAGATTTTTTTGCGATCGGATTGCGGTAATGAATGCTGGAAAAATTGTTGAAATCGGTAAGACTAGGGATATTTTTACTAATCCGCAGCACCCTTACACTCAGCAATTATTGCAGGCTGCTCCTTTACTGGCTCGAACTCAATAAAAAGGTCTAAAAGTGGGGCCATCTAATTTCTGTCACGGGCTTCTAGATGGATTTCGGAAATTTCCGGTTAAATTGGTTAAAGTTAAGGGATACTTTTCAAATCATTCCACCGACACCAAGCACCATATGGCAGAATCTGACCTAGGCAGTTTTGCGGTGGCACCCGAAGCCTCATTCGCGATCGCAGAGGATGAGGACACCGAGATCGATCGTCCGACCGTAACTCGATCGTCAGCATACAACAACTGGTCTGCCGACGATCCCGTGGGAGCTTTGTTCAAGGAAATGGCTCGCTATCCTCTACTGACTGCCACCGAAGAGGTGGAGTTGGCGCGCCGCGTTCAAGAATTGGTAGCCCTGGATGAACTAGAACAGCGTTTGCAGCAGGAATTCGACAGAGTGCCGACAAAAGCTGAAATCGCAGCGGCTTTGGGGGTGAGCGAAACTCAACTGCAACAGCTTCGCCATCAGTGTCAGTCGGCGAAACGGAAAATGATCAGCTCGAATTTGCGCTTGGTGGTTTCGATTGCCAAACGCTATCTCAATCGGGGCGTGCCTTTTCTCGATTTAATTCAGGAAGGAGCTTTGGGTTTGAATCGGGCTGCCGAAAAGTTCGATCCGGAGAAGGGTTACAAGTTTTCTACTTATGCCTATTGGTGGATTCGCCAAGGAATTACCCGGACAATTGCCAATCAAGGGCGGACGATTCGCTTGCCGGTTCACATTGTCGAACAGTTAAATAAACTCAAAAAAGTTTATCGGGATTTGAGGCGTTCTCTTCAACGCAATCCAACTGAAACTGAACTTGCTAGAGAACTGCAAGTTACTTGCGAACAGCTTCGCTACCTCCAGCAAGTACGTCGGCAATCTTTGTCTCTCAACCACCGCATCGGCTCAGAAGAAAGTTCGGAACTTTTGGATGTTCTCGAAGATAACGCGACGCAATCTCCCGAAGCTCAAATGAATGAGATGATGATGCGCCAAGATATTTTGGAGGTGTTGGACAGTATTTTGACTGAGCGGGAAAAAGAGATTGTTGCTATGCGTTATGGTTTGCTGACCGGCGAACCTTACACTTTAGAAGAGGTCAGCAGTTTGTTCAATTTGTCCCGGGAACGAGTCCGTCAAATTCAAAATAAGGCAATGCGAAAGCTGCGCCGCCCTCAAGTGACGGAACGATTGAAGGGCTGGTTGAAATAAAGTAAAAAACATTGAGTTGGCATTTTGAAAAATCTTAAAATTATTGTGGGGTGGCACTCTGAGGCCACCGTAAATATGCTGGTTTAAGGTGGAAAAACTTAATTAAAAATTACAAATTAAAAATGTCTTGATGTGGTATTTTTAATTGTTGATTGTCGCGTACTACTTACTTATTTATGTCTTCTGAGGTAATTTTGCGTCCAGCTACCCGCGCCGACGTGCCGGTGCTGTTTGATTTGATTAAAGCTTTAGCTGAGTACGAAAAATTATCTCATGCCGTTACTGGCAATGCCGTTGATTTGGAGCATCATTTGTTTGGCGATCGACCTTTTGCGGAAGCGATTTTAGCCGAGTGCGAAAATCGAGTGGTGGGCTGGGCGCTGTTTTTTTACAATTATTCTACTTTTTTGACTCAGCCGGGAATATATTTGGAAGATTTGTTTGTGATCCCTGAGTTTCGAGGGCGGGGAATTGGCAAGTCTTTGATAGTTTATTTAGCGCAGTTGACAGTAGAAAGGGGCTGCGGGCGTTTGGAATGGAGCGTTTTGGATTGGAATGAATTGGCGATCGGATTTTACAAGGGTATCGGTGCTGATGTGATGCCCGACTGGCGGATTTGCCGGGTTGCGGGCGAGTCTTTGGCAACTTTGGCATCCAAACAATTGTAAAAACCCCTCGATAAGACTCGGCGATTGCAATCGATCCTACAAAAACTTTCGTCCCTCTGGCTTGAGACTAAGAAATCAAGGTGTGTACCGCGCGCCTTACAACGAATCTGTAGGGTGCGCCACAAGCACCTTACAACAAATCTGTAGCGCCTCAAATCTTGGGTTGCGTAAATCCGAGTAGATAATTGGCAAAACTATAGGAAAATTTAAATAACAGTAGATTTTGATTGAGAGAGTAGATCGTGATTATTTGGGTAAACGAGCAAATCGATCCGTCGGGTATTCTTTATTCTTGTATTGCTTGTTGCGATGAGACTCAAGCAAAGGATTGCCACGAATCTTTTGAGAACAATTTGACGGCTGAGCAAAAACAGCAGGGCTGGGTTGCTACTTTGCGGACTGTTAGTTCTTGGGATGAGGTGCCTGTTAATGCTTTGAAATTGAATTAATGAGTGCAAGTCATCAGTAGCTTTAGTCTCGCCCTGTTTCCGTTCGAGAGAAATGGCAGGAAAACGTGGGACATCAGTTCGTCCAAGGCAAGATAACTCGATCGCACATTTATCAAATTAACAGAGGTTTTGTGAATCTGAAGGCAAAAAGCTGCAAGCATTTGGGGCTGCCAGTCTGAGGATTGTGCCCTGCAAGGTGCGGGAATTTGGGCGGAAATTCTCGGGCTGGCACTGCTGCGAACACGGTAGGAGGAAAAAGCGTGCAAGTGCGATCCTCTTCGAGGGCTCCGCTAACGATAAGTCGCATTTATTAAACGGGCTTTAGCATTACTATTAATACATAAAGGCATTTCCAATTGTCAAGTTAAATTTTTATGATTGAAACCTTATTTCACGCTTATACGCCTCTAGTTATCTGGACTGGCTTAGGATTGCTGCTGTTTCGGTACATCCCAGTTGATTTTCCCAAGCTGCTGAGCCACTTTCTTTTCTGGATTGGGATACCGCTGCAAATTCTAGTTTTAGCCCGTCAGAGCGATTTTTCAGGTGCTGTGGGATTCACGCCGGCGATCGCCCTATTCGTGTTATTTTTGAGCACGAGTTGTGCTTGGCTGACTTGGGTATTATTGCGGAGGCTGAGTGCGGCCCACATCAAAAAGCCGTATTTTCAGGGCAAAAATTCTCTAGTAAATTTATTTTTATTAAACTTTAATTCTCTGAAGCGATCGAGCGAAGGGAGTTTTATCTTAGCTGCGATGTTAGGGAATACGGGCTTTGTTGGATTAGCAATCACCCCGTCTATAATCAGCACCGATAACAGCAACTGGGCTGTATTGTACAGCGTCACTAACAACGTTATTGGAACTTATTGTTTCGGTGTATTTATTGCTAGCTATTTCGGGAACTCTGAGCAAAAAAAACACTGGTGGACTCAGCTCCGGGACGTACTGACAGTTCCCGCCCTGTGGGCATTTTTAATTGGTTTTTATACTAGAAACATCCCCCTGCCCGAGACAGTGGAATCGGTATTGCAGACTGCTGTTTGGGTGGTAATTGCCAGTGCTTTGCTGCTGGTTGGCATCCGGCTGAGGTCTATTAAGAAATGGGAAAGTTTTGAACTGGCCTTAATCCCGTCGCTGTTAAAAGTGGTAATTGTGCCGGTGCTGATCGGATTGGGTGCTAGTTATTTCGGATTGAGTGGCGATCCGAGGTTCGTGTTGGTGTTGATGTCGGGAACGCCCACAGCTCTTTCTGTGCTGATTTTAGCAGAAGTCTACGAGCTCGATCGCGATTTATTAGCTAGCAGCATCGCCATCACTTCTGTCGGGTTGCTGTTGATGCTTCCGCTGTGGTTAGCTGGGTTTAGTTGAAGTTGGGCGATAGCGTCGGGCGTCTGGGAGTTAGAAACCGGGTTTCTTTTCAAAATCTCGGTAAGGATGCGTAAATTATCGCAGAAACCCGGTCAGGGTAAGAGCATCTCCATCATGCTTGACAAAAGCACTTGAGAATTTGCATCATATAGTCATCATTCATCGCAGCCCGTTTTCTTTTTGGTCGCAAGCTACGTTTAAGAGTTGTTTCTTGATTGACAGCATTAAGTGCCATCCGTCTTACTATAGCAAAATTGTGAGGGCTATTTAACGAACGAATACGACATTTATATTCATTAAAGGTAACATCTAAACTCCCCTACATTTGGTTTTTAATGCTCCAATGTTGAGGCTGAAATAACTCCACAAGTGGGATAATTAGATGAATGAGAAACATTTGTTAGCTCAAAAAAAAATCTGGTTGTTGACAGCAGTAGACCATTTTAAACCAGGTATTATAGGATGGGTTTTAGGCGACCATAGTGCCAAAACCTTTGAACCACTATGGGAGATTGTTAATAAATGGAAATGCCATTTTTATGTGACAGATGGGTGGAAAGTTTACCCGAAGTTTATTCTCGATGGCGAGCAGATTCCACGGCAAAACATATATGATAAGAGTTGAGGGTGAAAATACAAGATTAAGGCATTATTTGGCTCGCCTAAAACGCAAAAGTCTTTGTTATTCTAAATCAGACAGCAAGTTGCTAAGATATTCAATTCAGTTACTAATTCACTATCTAAAATTTGCAGATTTTCCAGTTCCGTATCAAAATCAAAGAAATCATTTTCGCTTGTCTGCGATCGCACTATAAGTTTATCATACCTTGATTCAGCAACGCCCAAGTAGCTGTGGCTGCTGAGCAATCAAGTTCAGCAGCCAGTTCCCCAACGGTGTCCGTTCCCCTTGGGGAATGTCAATAGCTAGGTAGGGAAGTGTCATATTTTGATTTAACCAGATTTGGGAGAGGAATGCTACAACAAGCATGAAAGTGTTTTCCTCGCTTCAGTACACCTGATTGACGAGGAGCGCCTCTACCAGTGGTTATTGAGCAGTTACGACTTACGCATAGAACCGCCAAACCCTTTTTCCAAGAGGGCTTTCAAGTGCCCAGTTTTTTGAAGCGGTTCCCCCCCTTTTTAAGGGCAGCACGGGGAAGCTGGGTTTTAGACCCTATAGTTCGTAAGTTCTGACTATAGTTGTATGCTTAGATCAATTAGTATTGAGGTCAAGACCTACAAGTGAATGAAGGTGTACTCAATATCCATGAAATCTGCAGGTAGGCTTACACTGCAACCCCAAGCAAAATATAGCATTTGACATTTATGGAGATTTCGTCTCACATGGGGGAACTTTTTTTTTTTCATAAATTTGCAAACTGTATCAGTATTACCCACTCATTTCAGCCCGGTTATTCAACAATAAGATATCCTTAAACCACTTGGCGTTCAAGAGAGGCGAAATCAATAATTTTCCTATAGCTGACTTTAAATGACCAAGGGTGAGCGACTGTTGTTATTGAAATAATCCAAATACCAAAGTGACTCCGCCATGACACTAATCGCAAGTGAGAATGAACTTGCAAAAAGCCCTCAAAAAATCCCGCTGCGCGTCGTCTTAGTCGTACCATTCGTCCTGCAAATCTTTGCCGCTGTGGGACTGACAGGTTGGCTCTCGCTACGCAACGGCAAAACAGCCGTCAACAACGTTACTAGCCAATTACGAACGGAGGTAGTCGCCCGCATCAATCAACAATTAAACACTTACTTGGAAACGCCCCATTTGGTCAATGCCATCAGCGTCGATGCCATTCGCCGCTTTGGATTATGGAATCCAGAGAATATGGGTTCGATGAGAAGTTACTTCTTCTGGCAGCTCAAGCAATTTTCCACCGTTAGTTACATCAGTTTTGGAGGGGAAAGAAAAGAATATGCGGGTGCTGGATATAAGGATGATGGCAGTGTTGTTATTGAAATAACCGATCGCTCTACTAATTTTATTAATACGATTGTCCGCGTAGATAGAGAGGGCAACCCGACTCAGTTTAAGGAAACCCACCCAGACTACGATCCCCGCATCCGACCATGGTATAAAGCCGCAAAAGTTGCAGGCAAACCCCAATGGAATAAAATTTATCAATATTTTATTCAACCTAGCCTAGGAATCTCCGCTAGCCAACCTGTTTACGACAAAAATGGCACTTTCCGAGGAGTTGTAAGTACCGATCTGTTTCTCTCAAAAATCAGCGATTTTCTCCAAACTTTAAAAATTGGTAGATCGGGAAAGACTTTCATCATAGAACGCTCTGGCTTGCTAGTAGCTTCATCCACCGCCGAACAGCCATTTATTAAAACCAAAAATAGCCAAAAAACGCAAAGATTAAAAGCGATTGAAAGCAGCGTACCTTTGATCAAGGGTACAGCGCAACATTTAATAGAACGCTTTGGTAACTTCACCGAAATTGACAGCAACCAGCAACTAAATTTCATCCTAGATGGTCAGCGGGAATTTGTGCAAGTATCCCCATTCCAAGATGGTCTAGGTCTCGATTGGCTGATTGTTGTAGTCGTTCCCGAAGCCGACTTTATGGAGCAAATCAATGCCAATACCCGCAGCACTATCCTACTCTGCGTTTTAGCGTTAGTGCTAGCGACGTTGTTAGGAATTCTCGCCTCCCGTTGGATTACCCATCCTATTTTTCGTTTGAGTCAAGCGAGTCGAGCGATCGCTAGCGGTCAATTAAACCAAAAAGTAGACGTAAATGGGATAGATGAACTGGCAGTTCTTGCTCAATCTTTTAACCAAATGGCACAGCAATTGCGCGAGTATTTTGCTGCTTTAGAAAACACCAATGCAGAGCTAGAAAATCGAGTAGAAGAACGAACAAGTGAGCTAAAAGAGGCCAAAGTTGCCGCTGATACTGCTAACAATGCCAAGAGCGAATTCCTCGCGAACATGAGCCATGAACTCCGCACTCCCCTGAACGGAATCCTAGGATACGCTCAAATTATGGAACGCGATAAAACTACCACTCCTAAACAAAAAGATGCTATCCAAATTATTCACCAGTGTGGTTCGCACTTACTCACTCTGATTAACGATATTTTAGATATTTCTAAAATTGAAGCCAGTAAAATGGAACTTGACAGTTCCATTTTTAATTTTTCTTCTTTTGTGATCGGGGTTGTGGAAATGTGCCGCATCCGAGCTGAAGAAAAAGAAATTACCTTTAGTTATCAAGTATTAAATCAACTTCCTAACGCTGTCAAGGCTGATGAAAAACGACTGCGCCAAGTTTTGATTAACCTTTTGGGCAATGCTATTAAATTTACAGAAAAAGGTGGTGTTATTTTTAAGGTAGGCGTAACAGGTGAGGGGGAAGACTCCGACCAATCACCACGTACTAAAATTCGTTTCCATATCCAAGATACTGGGATTGGAATGGCACCAGAACAGTTAGAAAAAATATTTTTACCCTTTGAACAAGTCGGAAATAGCCAGCACAAGTCAGAAGGCACTGGGTTAGGATTAGCGATCGCACAGAAAATTGTTCAAATGATGGGAGGCGAAATAAAAGTCGAAAGTATATTCGGTCAAGGCAGCATTTTTTCCTTTGATTTAGAGTTAACTCAATCATCTGAATTTATTGCTCACCCTTCGCTAAATACTTCACTTAATTTAACGGGTTTTAAAGGAAATAAAAATAAAATTTTGTTAGTAGACGATCTATTACAAAATAAAAATTTTATTAGAAGTTTTTTAGAGCCCCTAGGTTTTAAAATCATGGAAGGTTGTAATGGACAAGAGGGTTTAAATAAAGCCATTGATTTTCAACCCGATCTGATTATCACAGACTTAGTGATGCCAGTAATGGATGGATTTGAAATGTCGCGGCGCTTCCGACAGTCATCAGAATTTAAGGATGTAATATTGATAGCATCCAGCGCCAGCGTGTTTGAATTCGATCGGCAAAATAGCCAAGAAGCAGGTTGTAACGAGTTCCTGTCAAAGCCTATCCAAGTAGAAGAATTGCTAGAAGTATTAAAAAAATACTTACAAATAGAATGGATTTACGACCAACCTGCGGATTTGGCTAACGCACATCAGGAAGGTTTCACTGATTTATTAAACGTTCAGAGTGGTGAGCTTGTGATACCACCATCAACAGAGCTGGTAGCGCTGTTTAATGCGGCTCGGATCGGCGATATTGAAGTTGTTGAGCAGGAAGCCAATAGACTCAAGCAGATAGACGGAAACTATTTACCATTTTCTAATAAAATATTGCAATTTGCGAAAAATTTTGAAGAAAAAGAACTACTAGCTTTTATGAAGACACATTTTGGAAAATAAAATGCTTAACCAAAAGGAAAATGTAATTTTAATTGTTGACGATAACCCGAATAACCTAAAACTTCTGTTCGATTTTTTGAAGGATTCAGGCTTCAAGGTTTTAGTGGCTAAGGATGGGGAAAGTGCTATTGAGAAGTTACAAGAAGTTTCGCCAAATATCATATTGTTAGATGTGATGATGCCGGGGATAGATGGCTTTGAAACCTGCTACCGCTTAAAAGCATCGGTGGTCACGAAAGATATCCCTGTGATTTTTATGACAGCTCTTACGGATCGGGTGGATAAGGTTAAAGGTTTGTCAATGGGGGCAGTAGATTATATTACCAAACCCTTTCAGCAAGAGGAAGTCCTGGCTCGCGTGCAACTACACCTGGGACTGCGAAATTTGACCAAGACGCTGGAAGAGCAAAATGTGCTTCTGAAAGAAGAAATTGAAGCGCGAAGAGAGGCGGAAGCAGCCTTGCAGAAACTCACTTCTGAGTTAGAGCAACGGGTGGCTTCTCAAACGGCTGAACTTAGACAAGCCGTCAATGAGCTTCAACAGGCTCAAATTCAGTTGTTGCAAAGGGAAGAAAAATTAGGACATGATGCTTTTCACGACGCGCTAACGGATTTGCCTAACCGCGCTTGGTTTATGAATCGGCTGCAACAGGCGATCGACTTGTCGTACAGACGTGAAGATTATCTATATGCGGTGCTATTTATTGACCTAGATCGCTTTAAAGTAGTCAATGATAGCCTCGGACATTTGGTTGGGGATGAATTACTAAAAAGCGTTGCTCGTCAACTGCAAGCTTCTTTGCGCCATACAGATGCAGTTGCGCGGTTTGGAGGAGATGAATTTGTGATCTTGCTAGAAGATATTAAAGATATTGATGAACCAAACAGGGTGGCTGAACGCATCCAAAATCAATTAAGGCAGCCGTTTAATTTGAATGATTATGAAGTATTTACCGAGATCAGCATGGGAATTATCGTTAGCACAATGGGTTACGATCGCCCAGAAGACATACTCAGAGATGCGGATATCGCAATGTATTATGCTAAAGCTCAAGGCAGAGGGCGTTACGAAGTTTTCGATCCAGCGATGCAAACTGTGGCGAGGACGCGCTTGCAGTTGGAGAACGACTTGAGAAGGGCGATCGCACTACAAGAATTTTGCGTTCACTACCAGCCAATTGTCTCGCTTTCTACGGGGCAAGTGAGTGGCTTTGAAGCTTTGGTGCGCTGGCATCACGCATCTGGCATTATCTACCCGCCTGCTGAGTTTATCCCTGTGGCTGAAGAAACTGGTTTGATCAATGAACTGGGGTGGTGGGTTTTGCAGGAAGCTTGTCACCAAATCGGTATTTGGCAGCAAGAGTTTCCCCAAACACCTCCCTTGGCGATTAATGTTAATCTTTCCGGCGTGCAGCTAAAGCAAGTAAATCTACTCAATCGAATTGAGGACATTTTGCAGCAGACTGGCATTCCAAGCTACTGTCTAAAACTAGAGATTACTGAAAGTTGCATTTTAGAAACAGTATCCAGGGAAGAAAAGATGTTGAAGCAGCTAAAAGCTTTAGGCATTCAGTTGTGTATCGATGACTTTGGTACGGGCTACTCTTCTTTAAGCCGCTTACACGAGTTTCCCATTGATACCTTAAAGATTGACCGCTCTTTTGTGAGTCGCATTGGGGTAGACAACAGTGGCGTAGAAATTATCCAGACAATTGTGACGCTGGCTCGCAGCCGAGGTATGGATATCGTTGCAGAAGGTATAGAAACGCCAACACAGCTACAGAAACTGCGAGATTTGGGGTGTGAATTGGGGCAAGGATATTTATTTTCTAAGCCTGTAGACAGCTTCAAGGCAACCGAACTATTAGGCTTAAAAGTAGGGGTAGTAAGCTGGCCTGCCATCTAGTTTGGTCGCAATAAATTTTATGAATTTATTGTGAGAAAAGCCCAAAAGCCTACTCTCATCATGCGAACTCAATTCTGCTGGGAATTAATACTTAGTTTGGGTGGGATTTTTGATATTTTATGGATTAATAAAATTTACCTCATGCCCGAACGTTAATTTTTAGGAATTCCTAACGGGTTTATGCTCAGTAACACATAATTTCCGATATTTTGATTCACTATTGTTTCGGACGATCGACTTCGAGTCGGACTCTTGCAGTGTATGCTCTCCGTTGGGGGGTGCGGAATCTGGGATTGTGCGGATTTGGTATCAAAAGCTATCTAATACCATTTTTTTAAAGATGTGATAGACTTGTGTAAAAAGTAAAGGAGAGAATTACAATGTCTGGTCGTCCTCAT